>NZ_JBMOWY010000010.1:0-91288 GCF_049310345.1 Stenotrophomonas sp. GZD-301
TCCTCCTCTTCCCCCTTTCCCCCGCCCCTCCCATCCTCCCCCCGCACACAGAACCAAGTCCCCGGTTCTGCCATGTCAACGGCTGGGCATCCTTGAAAGCGAAGGTTGAACTGGCGTTAGGGCCGGGCCTTCATGGGGGAGGGGATGCATGGGGGTTGCCGGGGAGGCGCTTCCTTTGCGGCAGGGCGCTTTCAGAAAAACCCTACGGCGCGGGGCGCTGTTGGCCTACAGACACGAGGTCATCAGGGTATGAACGTAGGCGACCGTTTGCCTACAACGAGGTGCTTGAATGAACGTGCAAATTCTCGCTGTCCATGGACAGGGGGACTACCAGACTGAGTATGTGACGCTGCGGGTGCTCGATGACTGTGACCTGGGCAAATATCAGCTCTGTGACAGCACTTACACCGCCGAGAATACCGTTTCGAACCGGCTTCGCCATGTCTATTGGTTCCCGGATAAGCAAGTCGTCAAGGGTGATCTGATTGCGCTTTGGACCAAGCCCGGTAAGGCAACCACAGGAAAGACCCGAGACGGGCATACCATTCACCACTTCTACTGGGATCTGAAAACGGCCGTGTGGAACAACGACGGCGATGCGGCCGTTCTTCAGCGCTTGGCCAATTGGTCGCTCTTTCCCGCCAAGCGCTAAGGCATCGAGAACCCGCGCCGAGTGTCGCGCGGGATTCTTGATCAGTTAGGCTGGGTGGCCGGACTTGGGGCAAGTAAGGGCTGATCAAAAAGAGGGCGTCTGCCGCGCGGCCACTTCGTCGGCCAGGTCAAGCTGAGCCTGGTTACCGTCACGCTCCTTTCCACTCAATCCAAGGCGGCTTACCCTAACTTAGCCAAGGCACGGTGCAGGGCGGTCAACGTGGGGCGTCGGCGAGCCGCCTCAGCTCGGGGCGGGGTCCTGCGCTGTCTATCAGACGCCCATAAAAAACCCCGGAACAAGTCCGGGGCGAGTGTTCTGGGCATAGTGCGAAAGGACGTGAGCATTTCTGCTCAGTGGAAGCTCCCGCCAACCCTTGAAATAAAGCCTACCAGCGGAGGCCCTGTATGTCAACATACATCTTTGCAAACCAACCATGGAAGGCTGGGAAATGCCCAGAACGCTGACACTTAATCCCGATGTTCTTAACAATTTGTTCACATCGGAGCGACTCAACAGCTACACGGCTGTTTTCGCCCCAAGGGACGAATTCGAACTCGTTGGTGCTTATTTGTGGAACTCGCGCGTTTGCGGTGCGTTGCACCCTATCCTGGGAGCGGCGGAAATTACGCTACGCAACTCCATCGATGGAGCCGTCAGCAGTGGCCCACTAGGGCGATTTTGGTGGAGCTCTTCGAAGCTGCAATGGAAGTCGCGTGGTCAAGGGCTTATCCCTTATCCCGTGGCTAAGCTGCGCGAGAATTTCTCAAAAGCTTCTTCTCAGGTCATCCGCGAGAAGAAGGAGCGATATCAGATCAGGGGACACATTAAGCCCACCCATCACGAGATCATCTCTAAGACGGATTTCTCAACTTGGGAGTTCGCATTGGACGGAGAGTTCATGGGGCGCGGCTTGCTTTGGAACCTCTATCTTTCCTCAGTGTTTAGTGGGGATTGGGGCGGGCGGCGTCCAAGTGTATTGCTGACGCACGCTCGCAACCTTGTCAACGCTGTGCGCCACTTTAGAAATCGTGTTTCCCACCATGAGCCGGTATGGAAGGGAGCTGGCATTGCAAATCCAGAAGATGCGACGCGACATTTGGCGCGCAAGCTTTTGCAGGTGGTCCAGCTCATTGAGCTGATCGAACCCGTCCAGGTGCAGATTTTGCGGAAGAACGGATTGCTTGGCGAGGCGGAGCGCGCTTGTTCGGCGTCTGAGCTCCGGCGCTACCAGCTCATGACTCGAGAGCGCACGATCACATCCAGGCGCGGTCTAGCCCTCGTGATGAAGCAATGCGAGTCGTCAAATGCCTCCTTCTATGTGAGACGCAGTGTCAGTTCTTCGCGTTTCTTGCTTACCCCTGTGACCTAGCATGGGGTGGGGGCGTCCTGGGCGAAACGGCCGCTCTGGTGGCATGCTGCAACCGTTGACCCAACGCGTGCTAACGGGGAAGTGGTGTCAGTTCATTCGATAAGACGGGGAAGCGCTGGGGAACTCTTTTCCAGTGCCTATGCGCAGCGGTGGCTTCCCAGGCAAGCTCAGGCTCGCCTTCTGCGGACCATTGTGGCGGGCTTGAGGCTGCGCTGGACTAAAATTGTGGCGTAACTGGGGCCTTGCGGTCGCCTACAGGCGCTGATACGGGGCGACCGCTAAGTCGATAACTCAAAGGCTGTGTTTTGGATCGTCAAGTCAAGCAAGTAGAGCCTAAGCTGGAAGGTGTTGAAGGGGCACCTTTTAGCGCGTTCCAGCAATTCAAGAATATTGTCGTGCTCGGAGATCCAGGGGCCGGGAAGAGTGAGCTCTTCCGCTCGCAAGCCGTGGAGACGGGCGGGGCATTTTTCACGGTCCGTGAGTTGCTCAACACGCCGCTGGACGACATTCCGTCTGACCAGGTGCTTTGGATTGACGCACTGGATGAGACGCAGGGAGGGCGTGGAGACCGATCACCCGTTGACGAGCTCACGCGGAAGTTGGCTGAGATATCGCCCTGCGGAGTGCGCTTGTCCTGTCGCGCGGCAGATTGGTTGCAGACCACCGACCTAGAAGCGTTGAAGCCTTACCTCCGAAAAGGTGGGGCGACAGTCGTGGTGCAGTTGCTAGCGCTCAACAGGTCCGAGCAAGCTCAGATCCTTACAAGCAAGGGCTTTGCGAACCCAGGCAGTTTTCTCGATGAAGCTGAGCGTCGAGAGCACGGCGAACTCCTTGGGAATGCGCAGACGTTGCTTATGCTCGCAGCTGTCTCAGGTCAGGGCGATTGGCCCGCCACTCGCACCGAGCTATTTCGACAAGCCGCGTTGGCGTTGCTGGATGAGGCCAACGAACAACACGCTGATCGCGATCAGGGCGTTGCTCATATTCCTGGGACTCAGCTACTCGATGCGGCAGGTGCACTCTGTGCAATGCGTTTGACTTCTAACTGCTCGGGGCTTACTTGGAAAGCAAGGTCTGTTGGGAAGGATATTCCGAGCTACAAGGAGCTAACGCTAGCGCCGCAAGGTCATCTTTTGGCCTGCCTCAAAAGACGGGTGTTTGTGGCGACCGGCGTGGACAGGGTGGACTACGTTCATCGCACCGTTGCCGAATACTTGGCAGCGCGATGGATTGCTGATCGTGTCCAGTCAGGACTGCCCATCGGCCGTGTATTGGCTCTGATGGGTGTTCAGGAGCGTCCACCGACAGCGCTTAGAGGACTGGTTGCCTGGCTTACGTCTCAACTCCCCGATCCATCCCCCATGCTCCATTTGGACTTGGTTGGACTGCTGATGTATGGAGACTTGTCTACATGGTCCTCTTTCATGAAGATGCGCCTGCTCAACGCGTTGATCACCGAGAGCAGGAACAATCCCCTTTTCTTCCGCGAGATGCACCTGCCCACCGGTGCCCATGCGCTGGCCGACCCGGCGTTGCTGGCCATCTATCAAGAGTTGTTGGCTAGCCCAAGTGCTGAAGTCTCTGCCAAGCTGCTGGCCATTGTGGTCCAGAAGTCGGGGAGGATGACGCTTGGGATTGAGGGCGCGTTGGAACGCCTCATCTTAGATGAGACGCAGGTAATTGTGCTCCGCATGGAAGCGATCCACGCGTTGCTAGAGGGCAGCTCAGCGCACCGACAATTGCTCGTCGCTGCCTACCAGCGACTGGGAACAAGCGCTGATGACACGCAGCTTCGCTTTCTTCTGGTGCGGGCTCTCTATGACAGCGGCTTGGGCAAGGAGGAAATTGTTGTCCTCCTCCTACATTTTCTCCGCATGAACGAGCGCATCCCCATCGGAGCAAGTTGGGGGTTGACGGATGTTGTGACGCCAGTTGATGCCGCCGAAATCCTTCGCTCAGTCGATCTGCCAGTGCCAAGTGGGCCGCTGCTGGTCGGGCCCAATACGAGGGAGTTTGCGCGTATTTATGGCGAGCTCTTTGCCAAGGCGCTGGCTGTTGAAAGCGCGGGGCGCCTGATCTTCGATTGGTATCTGATCTACTGCCATTATCTGAGCGGTGAAAATCCGGGCAAGTCGCTGCTTCTTGCACTCTCAGGAGGTGAGGGCCAAGATTTAAAGCTGCTTCGGAGCGTGTTGCGGCACATCGATTTCGGTGTTGGTGTCAATCTGCCGTGGGATCGTTTTATGCGCCTGTTCGGTTCCGTCCTGGATCCGCAAGTGGTGCTTGATGAGATGGAGTCTGCTCTGCTGCAAAGTTGCGATCCGCGTCGTGGCCAGATCTACGCAGCGTGCCTTCGGCAGGCCATACGGGGTGATGTGTCACCTTATCCTGTTTTTTGGCGTCTCTACGCGCTGGCAGACAATGACGTAGAGCTAAGCGAAATCAGGTCGTTCCATTCAGTTGCCTACCTGGAAGTGGCGCCCGTCCTGGATATTGAAGAGCTGCACAGGCAAGACAGCGAAGCCGAGGCTGAGCGGTGGTTGCGCGAGCTCGGTGCTGAGTTCACAGCTAGGCGGGAGGAAGTTGTCGCGGGCAAGGCGTCCGCTTTCCTGGATAGCTTGGCAAGAGTCTATTTCGGCCAATGGCTGCCCATTCGATTCGCCGCATCGCTTACGCCGCTCGCCCGGCTGGAACAAGTTTTGGGTGCGAACGATGCTCTGACAACCTTGCGTGGCTTCGAGGTATTGCTCTCCAGCGGCGAGCTACCAAGCATTGGCGCGCTGCTTTCAAAGCGACGACGTCAAGAGGAATTTCGCTGGACAGCACTGTTGGCAGCACTTGATGATCATTGGCGCAGTAACGCTCGGATCGCTGATCTTCCGGAGGCCGTTTTGTCTGCGGGGTTGGCGGTTGCTTTGCTTTGTCCGGTGTATGTCGAAGTAGATTCGCATCCCCGCGTTCTGGAGCACGTCTGGTTTAGCCCGCTCTTAGAAGCCAAACCCAAGCTCGCCATCCAGACATATGAGACTGTTCTTGCTGCTGAGCTCGCGCTTGGTGGTCACGAGCTTCGAGCGCTCAGCGCTCTGGAAAACGTTGAGCTTGCAGGTCAAGATCGGGGCAAGGCCATTGTCCGAGTGCTCCAAGCGCACCCAAGAATGGCTGAGTATGACCTGCTTCGGATGCTTCGCTTGTGCAAGGCCGAGGGCTGCTGGAGCGACCTCCCGGCCTTAGCAAGAGCCCAGGTGGATCAGCTTTTGAGTGAGCAGGACAACGATGCCGAGCATCTAAGGGGCGGCTTGAGGGGCGGTTTGGCTGCGTGGCTTTGGTGTGGCTTCTCGCTCAGTCCAGAAGCTTACTTTAATGTGCTGCAAGGACTCAGTGGTGATCGAGAAGAGTCGGCGATGTGGGCTCTGCTCGAAGACGGCGGTGAAGCATCATGGGGATCTCAGAAGACGTGGACGTATAGCCTCACTCAAATTGAGTTCATCGTGACCTGGGTGGCATCACGCTATCCCCATATGTCGCATCCAACTGGATCATCGGTGGGAACACGAAATCCTTGGGACGCTGCTTCCATGGTTAACACGATGCTTGCGCAGCTTGGCAGCGATCCGGGTAGGGCGGCAGGAAATACTCTGGCGCGGATGGCGGGTTTGCCGGGCTTGATGAGTTATAGAAAATACATTTTGCACCAGCTTGCAAATCACAAGACGGTTGTTGCTGATACGGAATACGAAATACCGACCTGGGAAAAGGCGATGGGAACCTTGGAGAACGGAGCCCCCAGTAGTGCGAAGGATCTTCATGAACTTGTGTGCTGCCACTTGGAGCAAATTGCCAAGTCACTTTCCACACGCAACGAGGACCCGTTTAAGCAATTTTGGAATACAGGGTCGCATGGTGAGATCGTTGAGCCGAAAGTGGAGGAAGTTGCCCGGGATTGCCTGCTCGGTATGCTGAAGCCGTTGCTAGCCCCGCACGGCGTTCGCGCTGAGCCCGAGGGGCATATGAGCGCGGATAAGCGCGTCGATATCGTCGTGTATGGCGATAAGATCAAGAGCGTCATTGAGATCAAGCGGGACTTTCATAGCCAAGTGTGGACGGCGGCATCGGAGCAGCTTCATGGTCTTTATTCCGTAGATCCGGAGGCCAGTGACTTCGGCATATATCTGGTCTTTTGGTATGGAGAGAAGCGAAAAGCCACTCAACCTCTGCCGCCCAATAGAGGAGTTCGACCAGCCACCGCTAAAGAGATGCAAGCAATGCTCGAAGACGATCTTCCTGCGCATCTGCGAGCGACAACGCGAATAGTGGTGATGGATGTGACTGGCGCGCGGGACGATGCTTAGTTGCCCTAAGTCAACTGCCCGCAAAAGGCTTGGCCGCGCGGGTTCTGTTGGTAAGTGAGCCACGGTTCTAGCTGGCTCCCTGGCCCGTTATTCCGATAGGCGTTCGCGGCAAGAGATCAGGCTCGGTCGTGACTCGCTTAACGAACAATGAGCCTGCCCTAATCTAAGATTCTTTGGGAGATGGCGTGTGACTCTTGGCCGCAGCTTGATCGGAGACATCCAAACAGCGGATGTCAGCGCCATCATGAAGGTTGTCTCTGAGTCAACTGATAGTGGGCGCTTGGCATGGGAAGTGGTTCATGACGCCATCAATGCCAATCGTGAGGCGTTGATTGAAGCGTTGATTCCCATGTTGTCCTCCGACGACAGAGTCTTTGCCTTGGCGTTGGCGGCCGAGGAGGGGCTTGCCAATGTTGTTCGTAAGCTTGTTCCGCTGACTGAGCCAAGGGCAAGAAACTCGCTAGCGCTGGTGTGTGCAGCTCGGGCAGGGCACAAAGAGGTCGTGGAGCTACTGTTGCCCGTTAGTGACGCGCTAGCGGAACACTCCGCTGCACTATACGAAGCAAGCGCCTGCGGGCATGCGGACGTGGTGAAGCTACTAATTCCGCACAGCGATCCTCACGATAAGGATAGTCGAGCTCTTGCTCAGGCTGCTCACGAGGGCCATCTTCGTGTGGTCAAACTGCTGCTTCCAGTGTCGTCATCCATCACATGCGCCACTCAGATCTTTCCAACGGTAGCCGGCCACGGGGGAGCAGAGGTCGTCAAACTCATGCTTAAAGCTAAGCTCCCAGACGCTGCGCACACGTATGCAGCTGCTTTTGACGTTGCGGCGAGCAAAGGTCAACTTGAGGTCGTTCAGCTTATCCTGGGTGCAATTGATCAGCTAGGACGCCCGCGTCGTTTCGGCGAGAAGGCGATCTACGATGCAGCCAGCAACGGCCACCGAGAGATCGCGGAGTTGCTGGCACCGACCGTAGGTCAAAGCGCGTGTAATTCGGCGTTGGTCGGAGCAGTCGGTCACGCGCAGCGAGAGACAGCCCGAGTTCTCATTCGCCATGCAAGCTTGGATGAAGTCAGGGCGAGGCTGTTCGGTCCTGAGCACCACACGCTACTGGACGAGCTTGTGGCTGAGGTGTCTGCACAGCGGGACCGTGAGGCCTTGAACAAGCAGACCCGGCTGCCAATGGGGTCGCGATCAAAAGCGGTGCGGCTCTAATAGGTTCGTCGTGCTCTCCGAAGATCCAGCTTGCGATTGCAGCTTGGCGCTGAGGCAGGCTGGAGCGCAGCTTTCGTTTCGCAGTTACGGATACATCTTCGCCTCTTTCCCTAGCTTTTCTTTGAACTGTCCGCGTTGATACACCGGGAGCACTACGGCCGGGTTGTATTTTGCCAATGCCGCGATTTGACGCTCTCGCACCAGCTTCGGCGAGCGGTGGATGTAGTTGCTATGCAGCACGGGAACCTTCTTAGAGATGGAGTGACCCGTTATGAGAGCAATGTCCTCTTCATTGACGCCAGCGGCTTCCAACTCTGTGGCAAGCGTGTGGCGGAAGCCATGGAAGCCAACACCTTTCGGGAAGCCCAAGTCTTTGAAATAGTTGCTGAGCTGGATGACAAGGGCCTGGCTGTATCTCGCATTGGAGTTGCCCGTTGCCTTGTTCACACCCGCTGAAAGCTGCGGAAACAGGCGAGGGTGACCGCATGCTCGGATGTCGGCCACGAAGTCCAAGAGTCCTGCTTTGAGCAGGGCAGGGTGCACCGGGATCGTGCGGATCGCGCTTTTTCCTTTAAGCCGCTGCCTGGTTTGCTGCCCGTCGCTCTTAGCAAGATCAGCATCTTTGGTCATCCGAATTGCAATGCACCAGGTGCCTTGGTCTTGGATGATGTCTGCAACTTTAAGCTGTGCGACTTCGTTGACCCGTGCCCCAGTGAAGAGGCCAATCATCGTTGCCCACCAGCGATGTGGGAACTTGGATGCCCACGGTGTGAACGTGTCTGGATTGAAGATCCTCTGCACGTCTGCGGTGCTCAGTAGCCGCTCTGCGCTCTTGCTGCTTTCTAAAAGACTTGCCTTGACCGGGCGGAACGCGGACATGGGCGAGTGGGGGATGGCTTTGGTGTTGACGAGTGCTTGGAAGAACGTCGTGAGCATTCGACGATGGAGCTCTAACGTCGCCACGGCGGGGGCAGGCACGTTGAGCTTCTTGCCTAGCGCGATCAACTGCTCAGCGGTCATTCGTTGTAGCACCGGGTCAGTGGTCAGGCTCGGCGGCGATGAGCGCAGCAAGTCCCACATTTGGTGAATATGACGGTGGTCGATCATTGAGGCCGGAATGTCGCCACAGGTCATTTGTAAGATCTTCAACGAGCGCGCAGCTGCTTTGATCGTTGTGTCTTGCAACGCGCGGCGCGACATGTCAGCCAGATAGTCCGCAACTTCCTCTGAGAGACGCCGGGCGGGACTGGCGATTGGAAGTGTGTCCGGAAAGCGCGTGCTGTTGCGACGGCGTCGAGAGTTTTCGAGCTGCTGGATCGTAAGCTGCAATATCTCGTAGAGCTGGATGCCAGCCTGGCGACTGTTGACGACGACGTCTTTGAGTTCTAGCTTCCCAAGTTTGATGCTGCTGATTTGAAGCGAGTCGGTGGTGCTGAGAGGAATTTTGCGGTTGAAATTGGATAAATCAGAGGTCATCTACGATCCGTATTTGCGAAGGTAGATTGTTGATAAGAGATAAACATTTTCTGTCAATTGGAAATTCTGAACTATCTTCTCGTGGCTGGTTGATGTCCGGGCGTTGAGAAATAGCCTTGCAATCGACGTAAATTTTTAAAGAATATTATTGCGAAGAATTGTCGTAGAACATTTGGGGCGTATAGCCTCTAGAGTTTATCTACGCAGCGTTATAAAAGAACTTGCCATAGTGTTTAGTTATATATATTCGCCGAAAATAACTGAGATTTAATATGAACGCCAGATAAATTAGTCCCATTGGGCGCGATGCCGTTAGTATCTAAAGAGGGCCTTTAGGCATTCTCTGGCCCAGCCTGTTGGCTCCATTCAGTGCGCGCTGGCCGAAGAGTGGAAATTAGGAATAACTGGCGTTGACGGCGTCTTCTCCGTCTCATCGGCGTATCCAAATAGAAGGTGATGCTGTCATATTTGGACGGTATGATGCTCTTGCCGGAAATGACTCCGGCTAACATGGAAGTGTCATGAGTGACATTACGGCGGACGAGGCGCGTGCATTGCAGAAAAGCGCAGTGGGGAGCTCTGAGGAGCTTTGGGAAGAGTATGTAAACGCCATTCGCGCGGGTGCGACAGTGGGTATGTCCGCAGTCACGCTGGGACTCAAGCCGAAGTTCAACTCGGAGCAGAAAGCAGCGGCTGTCGAGATGCTTCGTCAGCGCGGTTTCACTGTTCAGGAAAACGGGGAATACCTCAACGTCTCCTGGGCTGATGTGCAGAGCGTCCACGCGCTCTGAGTTTGCTCTCACCAAGCAAACGCGCTCCTTAGGCTATTGCGGCCTGAGGAGCGTTTAGCAAGATAGAATAAGTGAGCTCAATTGATGCTCACGTCATGGACCCCATTCGCCGCAAGAAGACTGCTCGCTTCTCTGAGATCGCTGTTGCGGCTGGGGTGAGCGCGAGCACGGTGGATCGGGTCTTGAACCAGCGGGGAAGCGTGTCGGACGCCGCGCGTCGGCGCGTCATTGAAGCCGCCAAACGGCTCGGTGTGCCTCGCATTCTCCCAAGCTCGACCCATGGGCTGTTGCGTTTTGATGTGGTGCTTGGCTACGAGCGCGACAATGCTTACTACCAAAGCCTGGATGCGGCCGTGCAACGGCATGCTGAGCTCCTGGGAACACGCGTCGTGGTGCATCGGCATTACTGGACGCCTGATCGCGAGGCAGACATGCTCGCCTTCATCCATCATCCGCCCTACCCACGACACGGTTTGATTGTCGCAGCGGCAGATACGGACTCCATGCGTGCTGCGCTTTTGGCTCAGCAGCAATCGGGTGTCTCGGTGGTGACCCTCACCAGTGACATCAGCGGATTAGCTGGAAGCCACTACACCGGCATCGACAATCGCATGGCCGGCGCCACGGCAGGCTATCTCCTTGGTGGGCTAGCCAGGGCACCTGGCCGAGTGGTCCTGATGGTCACCTCCATGGCCTGGCTTGCCCATATTGAGCGAGTAGAAGGGTTTACCTCCGTTCTCGGTGCGCGCTATCCGCAGCTCACTGTCGATGCCCCGCTCGAACACGGTGACGACCCCGAACGGGCTCGGGCCCATATGCGCACGGCACTGCGAAAAGAGGGGCCGGTCGTGGCGCTTTACAACACCGGGGTCGCCTCCGCTGGGATCGTTTCGGCGCTGGGTGCGGCGCGCTCGATTGAGCGACCAGTATGGCTGACCCACGAGGCTACGGCCGAGCACCGCTTGTTGATGGGTCGAGGACACATTGATCTGGTGATCGATCAAGATCCCGACGCTCAGGTCTTGGCTGCCTTGCAGCGCCTCTTGCATGCATGCGGAGAGATCGACAGCGTCTCAGCAGGGCCCACGCGTTTTCGGATTGAGACCCCCGAAAACAGCATCGATCAAGCCTGATAAGCGTAGTAGCGCTTGGTTTTGGCGATAAATCGTCAAGGTCAAACACGCCTCATCCTGACTTTGATCTAGGCTCCCTCGCTTTCGTGCAGCAAGGGCATGCCTCGGAGTGGCTTGTGCCTGGGCGCGCTGCGCTTCTTGTCTGGATCCGTCTCATGAAACTGCCTGTTTGCCGGAAGCTGGGGTTGCCGGTGCTGACCCTGCTGTCACTTTGCCCCCACCTTGCTGCCGCCGCCACGCTGACTCCGTCGACCCCGGCTCGGCAGGCGCTGCGAGCCCAGGGCGTGACGGTTGATATCAACTACACCTCTGAGGATGCCGCCAATCTCAGTGGAGGGGCGAAGCAAAGCTTTGCTCATGCCGGACAACTGGGTCTGGGTGCGCAGCTCGACTTAGACAGGCTCTGGGGTTGGTCCGATACGAAGGCTCAGGTTGCTCTGTCGTTGCGCGATGGAGACAACCTCAACACCCGTGCTGGGTTGGGTCAGCAGCTCCATAGCCAAGAAGTCTATGGGCGCGGATCGATTTGGCGTTTGGGAAGCCTTTGGATCAGTAAGCGCTGGGCAAGCATCGGCATGAAGGTCAAAGTCGGGCGCATGGGCGTTGGCGAGGATTTCAACTCGCTCGATTGCATGGCCATGAACTTGACGTTTTGCGGCAGTCAGCCCGCGATGATTGTTGGCGACTATTGGCTCAATGGCCCAGCAAGTCAGTGGGGCGCGGTGATGGAGTTCTCACCCGATGAAGCGCGCTATGTGCGCTTGGGGGTTTACCAGGTCAACCCACGCTACACCGATGAGCAAGGCGGCGGGCTTCGCCTGGCGCCGTCTGGCACGGTAGGAACCCTGACACCGATTGAGCTTGGATGGAACGGCAAGACCAACGGTCTAAGCCACCACTATGCCGTGGGGGCTTGGTATAGCAGCGCCCCGCGAGCCGATGCTTGGCAAGACATCCAAGGTCAACCCTGGGTTGATAGCAGCCTGGCACCCGCACTGCGAAGTGGAGCGTATGGCGCTTGGCTGAGCGTGCACCGGCAGCTCACCCACGGCAACAGGAGTTCGGATCAGGCCGGGCTTGAAGTGAAGTTGGATGCCGTTGGCACCGACCATCGCACGGGCGCAGTTGTGGGCACAGCGCATGCGATCTTGATCTACACAGCTCCCTGGGCAACGCGACCGTCGGACCAGCTTGGCCTGGGCATTGGGGCCACCGAGATCAACCCACGAGCCAGGCAAGCGCGTGGAGACGAGCGGTCGAGCGCCAGCATCGAATACACCGCCGAGGCGTTCTTTGCCTATCACTGGCATCGAGGTGTGGTGCTGCAACCGGTGGTGCAATACGTCGTTCACCCAGATGGGCGCTCGTCAACGCCCGACGCGCTGGTTGTGGGCCTAAAGACACAGCTGTCCTTCTAAGCGCTGAGTCACAATTGGATCTGCTTTGACGAAATATCGTCAAACATTCCCGGCCTGAGGTTCGATCTGCCGCGACAATATGCCACTTGCAACCTGGCCGTGACGTCTCGAACCAGGCCAGTCTTAGCCAGGAACGGATGATGAAACGACGCCAAGCCTTGCTCACCATCGGTGCGGTGGTTGCCGCCCCGGTCGCCAAAGTGGTTGCCGATGAGCTCAGCGCCTACCCGCACGACATGGCGCTCGATCCGGCGTTCTTGCCGTCTCCTGTGCACAGCGGGCAAGCATGGCGCGTCCTGACCGAACCTGCTGATCGAACGACGTTGGCCGCTGTCTTTGATCGCTTGATCCCTAGCGATGACTTGGGCCCTTCGGCAAGCCAAGCTGGCGCCTTGGAGTTCCTCGATGCCCAGCTTTGGGGACCTTTTGGCAAGGGCGCGACGCAATACAAAACTGGACCCAAAGCGCCGGGTGAAGATGCCTTGATGCAAAAGCCCCAGTTCATCGCAACGCCACGCGAGCGCTACGCAACGGGCATCCAAGCACTCAACACCTACGCCAAGCGGGCCCATGGGGCGTTGTTCGCTGCGCTGCCGGAAGCGATCCAAGACCAGATCTTGGCCGGCATGGAAGACGGCTCGATCCAGCTGTCTCGCGAGGTCAACACCAAGGCATTCTTCGAGCTTTTGCTCATGAATGTCCGGGAGAGCTATTTCGCAGATCCCATGTATGGCGGCAACCGCGACATGGTGGGCTGGAAGATGATCGGCTTCCCGGGCGCGCGCTATGACTATCGCCTCTATGCCGACCGCACGGGCCAAGCGCTCAACCTGACGCCGGTCAGCCTCATTCCCAAGGACTGACCGCGCAAGCGGCAGTTCTTCGCACGTCAAAGAAGAATCTCATGGCAAGCAAACGCGCTAAGGCTGATGTCGTCATCGTCGGCCTGGGTTGGTCCGGCTCATTGATGGCCGAAGAGCTCACCCGGGCTGGACTGAATGTGGTGGCTATTGATCGTGGCCCTTGGATGGATACGTCCACGCACACCCCGCCTGCGGTCGACCCCGATGAGCTTCGGTGGGGACAGCGCAAGGAGCTCTTTGCGCCACCGCGCGACAACACCGTGAGCTTTCGCAATCGCTTAGACCAGATCGCCGCGCCCCTTCGCGACTTTGGCATCTTCGAGCTGGGCGGCGGGGTGGGTGGGGCTGGGTTCCATTGGGCTGGCATGGCCTGGCGGTTTAGCCCGTGGGATTTTGAAGTCCGGAGCCGAACGATCGAGCGCTATGGCAAAGCCAAGGCTGACGATGGCGAGTTGCAACTCCAAGACTGGGGCGTGACCTACGACGAGCTCGAACCGTTTTATGACCGCTGGGAGCGCATCGCCGGTGTGTCGGGTCAGGCGGGAAACATTCAAGGCGTGATCCAGGCGCAAGGCAATGTGTTTGAAGGGCCTCGCAGCCGCGACTATCCCACGCCCAAGCTCAAGACGCTTCGGATGATGGAGCTCTTCAACGACGCCACAACCCGCATGGGTTTGCATCCTTTCACGATCCCCTGCGCCAACATATCTCAGCCTTATGTAAACCCCCTTGGGGTCACCATGGGTGCTTGCACGTATTGCGGCTTCTGCCTGGCCTATGGCTGTGGCAACTTCTCCAAATCCAGCCCCCAGGCGTGCATCTTCCCAGTCCTGATGCGCCGGCCGAACTTCTCGGTCATCACCAAGGCCTGCGTAACGCGCGTGAACAAGGCGGCTGATGGGAAGACGGTCACGGGCGTCACCTATGTGGATGAGCACGGGACGGAGGTCGAGCAAGAGGCCGAAATCGTGTGCCTGACCGCATTCCAGGTCGACAATGTGCGCTTGCTGCTCAACTCCAAGATTGGCCAGACCTATAACCCGGCAACGGGCGAGGGGACCATTGGTCGCAATTTCAGCTTCCAGACCATCTCCGGAACGGACATGTGGTTTGAAGACGAGCAGATCAATCCGTTCATTGGCACGGGCGGGCTTGGATCGCAAATTGACGACTACAACGGCGACAACTTCGATCACGCCAAGCTCGACTTCATTGGCGGGGCAGGGATGCTGACGCTTTCGCGCGACGGCGCACCCATTGCCAAAGCCGCCAACTTGCCGCCAAGCGTGCCGCGTTGGGGCTCTGGCTTTAAGAAGGGCTACGCCAAGTATTACCAAAACTACGGTGTGATCTTTAACCAAGGCTGCTCCATGCCAACGCGCTTAGGGTCGCTGGATTTGGATCCGAACTACAAAGATCGCTTCGGTGTGCCCTTGCTGCGTTTGACGTATGACTACGCGCAAAGTGACCGCAACATGGCAGCATTCACCCGGGACCGCGCCGTTGAGATCGCGCGCGAGATGGGCGCATCGCATGTCTCGGCCTTTAACTTTGCCGATAAAGCATTCACCACTGCGATTGTGGCCTCGGATCATGTGGTGGGCGGGGCCGTGATGGGGGCTGACCCCAAAACGTCCGCTGTGAACACGTGGCTTCAAAGCTGGGACGCACACAACCTCTTTGTGGTGGGTGCCTCCGCGTTTCCCACCAATGCTGGCTACAACCCAACCGGCACGCTGAGTGCGTTGGCCATTCGCACTGCCCAGAAGATCCACCAAGACTACGTGCGCGACCCGCGCCCCTTGGCAGGAGCCTAAGCCATGGTTCGCTGGAAGAAAATCAGCTTGGCCGTTGCCCTGGTTGCCGCTGCTGTGCTTGCCACGCTGGCTTGGACACGCCTCAACACCAAGCGCTCGGTGGTCGCCAATGATACGGTGACGCTTGCCCAAGTGCGTGGCGCAGATCGTGCTGCCGTGGCACGCGGCGCCTATGTCATGCGCACGGGCGATTGCATGGCGTGCCACTCGGCAGGCCAGGGTGAATTTGCCGGTGGCTACAACATCGACACGCCCTTTGGCCGCATCGTGTCCTCCAACATCACCCCCGATCCCGAAACGGGGATCGGCGCGATGACTGAGCGTGAGTTCTTCAACGCGGTGCGCCACGGCCAAGGGTCCAAGGGGCTTCTTTACCCCGCAATGCCTTACACCGCCTACCAGCGCCTGACCGATCAGGACATGCATGATCTCTGGGCTTACATGTCCACAGTTGCCCCCGTCCACAACAAGATCGAAGAGACCGCAGGGCTTGGCTTCCCCGTCAATATTCGCCTGGTCATGGCCGGGTGGAACCTGCTCTTCTTCGACAATCGACCCTTCACGCCAACACCGGGGCTGAGCATTGAGCAAACGCGCGGGCAGTATCTGGTCGATGGCGGCACCCATTGTGCGGCGTGCCACAGTCCGCGCAACCTGCTTGGCGCTGAGAGCGGCAAGGGCTATATGCAAGGTGGTAACTTGGGGCTTTGGTATGCCCCTGACCTCACACCCAACCCCCACACGGGTCTTGGCGGCGCAAGCGAAGACAGTGTGGTGGAGTATTTGCAAACCGGCTCCAACGGGGTGGCAGTTGCCACGGGCCCCATGGCCGAAGCCGTAGAGCACTCGTTCCAACATCTGGAAGAGTCCGACATTCGCTCGATTGCCCGCTACCTGCAAACGCTCCCAGCCTCCCCCGGGACGCGGCCTAAGGCGATCGCGCAAGACACGCCTGCCATGCAGCGCGGAGCGCTGCGCTACGAGGTCAACTGCTCGGCCTGCCACGGTGTGAGGGGTGAGGGGATGGGCGGCATGACCGCAGCGTTTGCCGGCAACCGATCCTTGCAATCGGATGATGCGACAAGCTTGATGCACGTCATGCTTGTGGGTGGACGCGCAGCTGCGACAGACGCCAAACCAACAGGCGCCGGTATGCCGTCCTTTGCCTGGAAGATGAGTGACCGGCAGATCGCTGAGACGCTGGACTACATCCGAAATTCCTGGGGCAACGCAGCCAAACCGGTGGACGAGGCAGAGGTCGCGCGCCTAAGAGCGGTGCTCTCGGCTAGAGATCAGCTGCCTGCAAACTAGCAATGGAGCCGTTCGCATTATTGAGAGCCAATCGTGGTGGCCGAAAGCCAAGGCAGTCCGCGTCACGCTCCGCGCCGATCGTTGCGGGGCAGCGTGCACTAGGCGATGCCATTCGTCGTGCACGGACGAGCCAAGGGCTGACACAAATCGAGCTTGCCGAGTCGTTGGGCATGCATCGCACGCAGCTTGGACATGTTGAGCAGGGAAAAAAGGACTGCCAGCTTTCGACTCTGATGCGCTTGGCAGATGCTTTGGGATTGCCATTGTCGATGTTGGTCAGAAGCGCTCAGCTGTAATGTGCAGGACGTGGTCAGCACGGCTCAGCGACTCTCTGAGGTTGGGAGCGCGGCTGAGTCATTCTTGTAAGCCGGACCAGAGTTGCGCTACGCATCTTTGATCACATTGCGCTTTTCGGCCCGCCGCTAGGTCTGCTGACCATGGCAACGACGGCAGCAGCGCCCTGTGGGTTTGCTTGGATACCACCGATAGGCTCGAGAGAGGCTTGGTTGATGCAATCGAAATCCGGTGTAAGACCTGTGCCGCCCTTGTCATCCACGACGACGATTGCGCCCATTTCGATAAGCTCTGGCAAGAACTTCTTAATGACAGTGCGAGGAAGCACCAACCAGCCAGCCCCTTTGCCTGACAAGCCTTCAGTGATCGTGTCAATGAAAGGTGCGCGGGGTTTCGTCAACTTGTGGGACGTCTGGGCTGCTCTCGAAATCTCGGCCTCGATGCAGCCCTGATCCAGCTGGTTCAAGGGAACTGTCGTTGCTTCGCCATCTTGATAAACCACGTAATGGACCCAGTCAATGTGCTTCACAAGCGCTTCAACTTGATGCGATTGAAATTTCTCAAGCCGTGAAGCGGCAGCGATTGAGGTTGAGTCAGATGCAAACTCGTTAAAGCCGGGCGCTTGCGATTGCGCCAGTATTCTGCACACAAATGCAAGCAGCATGGTCATCTGAAAGTGCGGTTTGGCTGACTCTGCTGGGCCGCGCCTGATGGATAGAACACGAGATTTGACGTTGGATTCGAGCTTTTTAGCCTGAAAGATCGCGACCTTGGCGCAATCTTCGTCGTGACCAACAACGAGGCAGAAGTCTGAGCCTGTAGCGGTTTCACTCAATGGTGTTTTGGCACCGCCACTCTTCCGAAATGTCCCAAATCCGCAGGTCACTTGATCGGCTGGACTGTGGCCGCCAAAGACGGCTAACAGCGGTGCTGCTATTGCCGCGCCACCGAGGATGGTGGACGTGTAGCTTTCTTCATCGTAGTCCTGAACACCTGCGATGGTTTTGGTCCGCGCCATTGTCCAAGCAAGCGCTAGGTGCATTGGATCTAACGCCTGTTCGGTCGATTCTCTCTGTTCGCTCGTCGCCATCTTCATCCTCCTTTGGATAAACGAAGATATCATTGGGTTCGCAACCTGCGCGAGTAGGTTGACTGCGAACTATGCGGTTGGGAAGAAGATATTCATGGCGTCAGGCGCATGGCGACGGATAGCACGGAAGAGCTTTCCTCCGCCAAGGACAGCGCCCTCACCCTCACCCTCGATAGCCTGGGCTAGACGATCAGGCCAATCGTCGGGGATAGTCTCCATTGTCACTGATGAACTAGCGAACAAGTAATCCAATGGACTAGCCCTGCCATGTTCGTAGTCTGAAAGCGCGTTGAGCAGATTGATTTGCCCTTCAACATCGACGGCCAATAGGGCAGACATGAAGCAGGCACGTTTGCGCTCGTTTTCAAGAGCGAAGGCGACATACCAGCACCACTCCGCCCAGAAGTGTCCTAAGGTATCAAACCGAGAGGACTCGCTTCCTGCGCGCCATGCTCGCCAAGTGCTATCCCCTTCAAGAACGACTCCGTCGCCGTCACGAGTCAGGCTCATGCCGAAAGGCTCGATGGCATCGTTGGCGTCTTGCAAGCTTGGAAAGAACATTTTTGGGCTCCTTTAAATATCCTTTGGTAGGCCAAAAATAGGGCTTGTCAAGTGTGCTCAGTCTTGCGAAGGCGCCCAAACCCTTGAGCGCCTGGGGAGCACCAGAAGCGTCAGGGTGTAGTCGAACTGGTCAGCGCTGATCTTCATTTCCTTAAGGCTGAGCCCGTCTTCTGCATGCTTGAACCACGCGCGTGCGGGAAGCTCAACACCCAATCGTTCGTGCACGATCTGACCGTTAGCGGCCAAGGTGTCCTCACCGATGGCGATTGCGCTTTGCCGCGCACGGAAGAACGCGCCACCAGCCCGTGCCGATCGGCTCGAGATCGACCAGTTGATGAAGCCATCGGTGTGAGAAATGAGCACGGCGCAATGGTCGGTGTGGTCGATCCAGCGCAATGCAGCAGCAGTTAGCGATACGCCATACCGATCGGCGCAGTCTGCGAGCACGTCAAAGTCGGCGCCGTCCTGTGTGCTTTGGCGGAAGTCGTCCAGGGGCATCAGAAGCGTTGCCGCAAAGGCGTTGGCCTGGGCTTCCATTGATGCCTCTTGCTCGGTGAGACTCAACATGTCTTGCGTGGCGCACTTAAAGTCGATGCGATCTTGTCGATGCAGCAAGTAGTGGCCAAGCTCGTGAGCTTGCGTGAAGCGGATGCGGCCTGCGGATTTCAGTGTCTGGTTGTAAAGCAGCATCCACTTGCTGCGCGTATCGTTTGCGAAAAGCGCGCCTTCAAAGGTCTTGATGTCAGCCGATTCGACGTCAGTGATGGGGTCATCCCAGTGGAAGATCTCTGCCGCCCCCTTGGCTAGTGTCACGACGTCAACTGGAAAACGAGGGTCCCCGTGCGCCGCCGACATTGCGTTGAGCAAGTGCGTCAGACGGTAGGCAGCCTTGGAGGGAGTGAGCACATCAGCATTCATCGGCCAATCCTTTGGCAAAGTTAGGACTTCTTGAAGGTTTCCATGATCCTGCGCATCTGCTCTTTGGCGGTTGAGTCCAGCTCGCCGTAGTTCCTAAAGAACGCTTGGTCCAGATGTCGCTCCTCAGGACTCGTCGCTTCCTCATCCAGGAAATAGGACACATCCATAGAGAGCGCTTTAGCTAAGGCGGCGAGCTTCTCAACCGACGGGCGAGGGGACTCTCGGTTCTCCAATTCCCACAAATAGCTCTTACTCATGCCAGCAGCATCAGCGAGCGAGTCAAGTGTGAACCCCTTCTCTCGCCTTAGGTTCTTGATTTTATTGCCAAAAATGGTGGACATCGACAGTTCCTTGGAGGCCGGCACAGCGCCAAGTGCCACTATACCGAACAAAAGCTTTGACAGGAGCGAACGATGCGGGCAAGATCGTGCTGAAAGTTCGCTGCACCGAACAAAAAATAGTGCTATAAAAATGTGACTCAGCTCACATTCCACCCAGGAGCTGTGCTAGAGTCCAACGCAAAAGGGCCCGACCGGATGGTCGAGCCCAAGATATAGGGGGTCTTAATTTTTCAAGCACAACATGCAGTGGTTCAGAAGATCACTGCGTGAAGCAAAAAACCTCACCTGTACGGCGTTCAGCCGGTGGGGTCTTTAAGATTGGCTGCCTCGTAAACAGCCGTAAAAGTATAGCGCTCCGCAAAAGAGTGTCAATACACCAGTCTTGAAGTTGTCGGATGAGCGCCCTCAACCAAGAGGACCACCGGCCGTGTCTACAACGACCGCTACCCCTCGTCCTGGCTACAAGCTCATCTTCCGGGCAGTCATCACCTTGAAGAACGGCAAGAAGCTCCACGCTTCTGCTGCGGGCTTGAAAGCTTGGCCGATCTGGGTCCCTGACGTGTAGTCAGGTGATGTGCGGGGCAGCGATGCTGCCCCGCCTTCAACGGTCAGGACCAGTCGCCTCTTGTGCTTTTCTTCCTCAACTACCGAGAACTTCAATGGCTACCAATCCACCGAAAGGCGACGGTCACCGCAATGGCGCGGTGCGCAACCGGTCGCAAACCCAGACCCCGGCCGGCAATTTCGTCAAGCGAGACACCGGCACCGGGCGCTTCATGGACGTCAAAGCAGACAAGACGCCCTTCAAGGGCGTGCGCAAGGAAAAGTAAGTAACGGTCGGTGGTGCTCAGGCACCACCGACCACTTAGCTGCTGTCAATTTCAGGAGAAGCGCTTTGCCGAACTTCATCATCAACAAAAACGCCCAGGCCAACGGCGATCACGAGGTGCATAACACCACCACGGGATGCACCTTCATGCCGCTGTCGGCTAATCAGATCAGTCTGGGCTCCCACTTGACTTGCAAGCAGGCCGTGGCCGACGCGAAAGCCCGTTGGCCGCAGAACCGCATCAACGGGTGCTACTACTGCGCCAACGCGTGCCATACCAGCTGATGAGTCATCCAGGGTGCCGGCATCTTGCCGGCGCCCTTTCTAATGCATGTCGAAAGCGCGACAGCCGAAGCCAAGACTCACGCCCTTCAACAGAGGCAATTTCGCTGAGGAATGTGCGTGGCGTTGGGCCCTGATTGGTCGCCATGCTGAACGTAAGAAAACGATGAAACGGAGCGCCAAATCCCATGGCCTTTAGGCGTCACTCTTGTGCTGATTTGTTATCGCCCAGACTCCTTGTTTGTTAGGCCCCGCCGCCTATACATGGATGCTCAATCAACGGAGCATTTATGGCCATTTACCACACTCGCGTCAAAACCTTCAGTCGTGCCAAACAACACTCAGCCGTCGCCGCTGCCGCCTATCGTGGCGCACTCTGTCTCACTGACACACGCACAGGGATCGTGCACAACTATCAAAGTCGTTCGGGCGTCCAGCGCGTCATCTGCATCAGTCCCATCGGCGCGCCAGAGTGGACCGAAGATCCTCAGCGGTTGTGGAACGCAGTCGAAGCTGCTGAGAAGCGCAAAGACAGCACGGTCGCTCGTGACTTCGAGATAGCGCTGCCCCATGAGCTTGATGATGATCAGCGCTGGGAACTCGCGTTGGATGTCGCTCGCAAACTTGTGCTGCGTTTCCAGTTCGCCATTCAAGTCAGCATGCACGAGCCGCCCAAGAATGCAGATGCGCGCCACTACTACGCCCACCTCCTGGCAACGACACGCAAGGTAGATGCGCAGGGCCTCGCGCAGAAGACGCGTGAGCTCGATGGCGTCATCAATGGCAAGCCACAGGTCGAATGGATTCGCGCAACCATTGCCCAATCGATCAACGACCACCTTCGACAAGCCTCTGATGCAGCGCGAGCGGTGCTGGGTGCGGGGCAACCGAAGGATCAACCTACATCCACGGGGCATCTGTTGTCGAAACTCGTCAGAGAGTTCGAGAGCGCAATGCTGGCTCACCAGAGGAAGGACGTAACTCAGCCTTCGTCTGCTTCTCATGATTCGGTTGTCTTGAACAACAACGATGCAGTGCTAGCGGCATGGCAGAAAGCGAACAACGCACCATCGCAGCGCCTGTCGTAGGGCGCCGGCACCGCCGTGTAAGAGTCCCGACAACGACTGGTCTGCTTGGTGCCTCGCGCACCAAGCACGCCGCCAACGAACGATCTTGCTAAGCGACGCAGACTCAGTCTCGCGTTAGAGCGCCTAGTTATTAGCGGTCAGCAAACGGTCAATGTAGGTAAGGCTTGATGACTGCTTGGCTGAGCGCATGCAGATCATAGCTGCCGTCGACATACCGATCCAAAGCGACATGGATGCGGGCGTCGGGTTGCTCTCCGCGATCGGCCAGGCATCGGAGCCAGAAGTGCACATGTTTCCGACGCGAATCCGGGGTGTTTGGCTCGTCGAAGTCGGGAAGGTCTGGGGTATCGGGATTGCAGGAGAGTTTATTCATGCCTGATTCCTAACGCGAATCATCCCGTTGTCAAGTTGCGCCAGCTCAGTGGGTGACCAAGCGGACTTGCCTTAACTGATATAGCGTTCGATCGATTTCTTTAAGTCTTCATCGCTGCCCTTTTCATGAGGGACTAAATCCAGCGTCTTGGGAAGCAGCAGCATGAGTCTGTGCGTTTGCAACTTCCGCGTTGTATACGCTACATCTTCATAGCCCATCGTCTCGACGATTAGCGCATCCCTCTTCAACTCCGGATTCGCGCGGAGGATAAAGTCTGGCCTGATCTTAGCCGCCGTCTTCCCGTCCATCACAGTCAAGTCGGTCAGCGGCTTAATGATGGTGTAGGGCTTGGATGCTCGCTTCATCTTGGATAGGTCGCGCCTGAGTATGCGCAAGGTATGGCGCTCCAGATCCGAATCGACTAGGAAATATTCCCTTTCCGAATCCATGGGGTGCAGGTAGACCTGGTCAAACTCTGCGCTTACCCCTGGTCGCTTGGATGCCAGCGCGATGGCCAACCAAGGCCCCGGTGTGTTTGCGCCTGGAACGATGAGCCGTCCGGAAAAAAAGAACTGCTCTCCATGCACATTCGTCAACGCATGTGATGTTGCGTTGCTGTGGTAGTCGATCACTTGCTCAATGATAAATCCTTGGGGAACCGTCTTGCCCCAATCCTCCTGGTCTTGCTTATCGAGTTTCTTAATAATGGATTGAGCGGCGTAGAAGCTAA
This sequence comes from Stenotrophomonas sp. GZD-301, assembly GCF_049310345.1. Taxonomy (NCBI): domain Bacteria; kingdom Pseudomonadati; phylum Pseudomonadota; class Gammaproteobacteria; order Lysobacterales; family Lysobacteraceae; genus Stenotrophomonas; species Stenotrophomonas sp. GZD-301. The sequence continues at coordinate 22,905 of NZ_JBMOWY010000010.1, forward strand.
GTTTGCACCAGTCGAACAGCGATTTTCCCGGAGCGATGAAGTGCTTTCGTATCTCCACCTCAAGTCGAGATTTTGCGTCAGTTGTGCTTAGCCTTCCTTGTTGAAGAACATTGAGCCCGGCGCCCTCAAGAATTGTGAAAAGAACAGCGGCGAGCTTGGGCGTTCTCTTGGCCGCGCGCGCTTCCGATGTGCCGTGGGGTCTGGGAGCCGTGGCAACCAAAGGTGCCGTCGCACAGGGACCCCCCATCGCTGGAAGCACACTCATCATTCCAGTGATTGATGAGCGAGACTGATGAGTCGGAGTGTCCGTGAGGTCAGGCCTCTCGCGTTCAAAGTCGCAGCCCGCTTTATGGGGGTTGCGGTCATACAAAGGAACGAGAACGGCCGGCCTACTTGCGCTGCGGGGAACGGACCGTGGAAACAGCAGCGGGGTTTCCGCACTCAATGCTCCGGTGCAACCGCAAGCCACCCACATACGCTTTGCGATGAGTGACTGAATTCGCGTAACCGCAGCCTGCTGCGTGTGTGCCGAAACGTCGCCGCCTTGAAAATACTCTGCAAGGTGATCGACTTCACTGTGTGAGAGCTGCTCAACCAAAGCGGGTGTGTCGCCGCTTTCGGTGGGTTTGACGACGGAAAGGGCACGTGAGATTGACATGGGCCAACTGTGCTTGACTGGGCACAGGTGCGTCAACAGGCAAACTTCTTAGAGGCGCGTAGCAACCCTGATCAGGCTTACCGCCGCTGTTTGTTGATCAAGCCTCTCTCGCCCTGCGCGTCGTGCAAGCATGCGAAGCCAAGCGAAATAGCCTCGAACATCATGAGGTAAACGCTGAGAAGAATTGCAGGCATTCCTAAGGCCAAGTAGCTCATCGGAAGACAGCCAATGATAGGGCGTCGTTGCCCATGGCCATCCCGTGCGAAGCAATGTGCCACTCGCATGGTCCCATCGCGCATTGCGCCATGGCCAAGGTGGACTTTTTTTTCGTCTCATGTCGATGCTGTCACCTTCGGCTTCCAGCCAGACGTGGAACAGGCGTTGATCCTCTATGCTGGCATGGGTATAGCGTGCGATGAGCTGTTTAGCGCATCGGCGCTCAAAGAGGCGGTCCGACTGATCCTTCCACCAGTCTGCCCAGAGCTGATCAAACGTCCGGCCGCCGCAGCGGCCGTCAATTGCGTAGAGGGTTCTGCTGTCGTTGACTTCTATCCACACATACGCGTTTTGATTGACGATTGTCTGCGTCAGGGCGGCTCCCTGCGTGGCAAAGTAAGTGTCGAAACAGCGGGGCTGCATTGGCGGCGAGGGGCACGCTTTTGCAAATGGCGGAGTAAGAAGTGGCATGGAAGACACATAACCGGAATCTTGTTTCGGTCAAGTCTCACGAACGCTTATCGACGTTGTGCAACAGCGTCGTTAGCCGGTATGAAGCAATGAGCTTTGGCAATTTTCTAGCGAAGCACAATGCGGACGCTTGCTGTCGAGTGATGCTGGTTGCTAATAGTTCGCGACACGTTTGGAGTGTCCGCAGCCTACCTGTCGTTAATCGCTTGGTTCAACAGCTCATACCACTGATTCATCGTGGCCTCGCTGGTGAACCTGATCGTCCAGACAGGCTGGTCGACGTCGCGCATACTCACTGTTAGCGTGCCTTCTCGCTTAGTGCTGTGCCAGTGTTTTTCCCAGCTACGCACGTCAGTAAAGGTGTAGATCTTGGTCCGGTTGCGGTCACGAAGCTTGATCCTTGCTCGCTCAGGCGACAGCGCGATCGCACCCGAGCGCGAAAAGTGGCTTCGTGCGTAGTCCTGCTCAAAGTTGCCGCGCTCGCTCCGCAGTTTGAAACTGCGGCCCAAGCCAACAAGCACAAGCGCGGTGGCGCCGAGGACGAGCAGGAGGAAGAACGTGCCGACGGTCATGGGAACTCCTGATTGGCTCTGGGGTGATATGCGCGGGGTTGCGGTGCGAAGCGCGTCGCGGTCAATTAAAGGGTGCGACTGACGACGCCGATCACCTTCCACGCGCCGTCCACATCGGCGAACGTAAAGACACCATTGAAGTCTTCGTCGAAGCGACCATTCATGGCCAAGACGCGGGCCTGGACGGGGCAGTTGTAGCCACCGTCGCCTTTCTCGCACTTGCCGATAGCAAACTTGGTCAAGCGAGCGTCGTCAGATCCGTTGGCTTTCACAAAGACAAGCATCGCGTCCTCTGCTTTGTTTTGGGACGGCCCAGCAGAGCACGCGGTCAGGAGCAGGGCAGTGGCAAGCGAAGCCAGGAGGGTCTTGGACATGGTCATTCCTTTGAAGTCAGAAGGTGGATGGGCGAGGGTAGGCAGGACGAACAAAGCGATAGGCAGGTCCCGCGCGACTCGACCCGAGACGGCAAGGGCCGGTTTTGACGAGCACGTTTGAGCGAGCGTCAGGCGATGGAGGAGTGCCGATCCGGAGCAGGCTTGCCAAAAAGGTTACGTCAAACGTATGATGCGTTCAACGTAACTTTGCGTTGGGCGTAACTGACGTTCATCATTCCCAGATGAACGCGCTCGCCCTCTCGATCCAGACCCTTATCGCGACCCGCATGAAGGAGGTCCGCAAGGCGTCTGGCGTCTCTCAGCGGGCCCTGGGGAAGAGCGTGGGGTTAGATGACAAGCGGGCAGGGCCCTACATCAGCCGCTATGAGAGCGGCGTCCATGCGACCGACTGGGAAACGACTTTGAAGATCGCCCAGTCCTTGGGCGTGTCCGTGGCGTATTTGGTTGCCGAAACGCCCGAGCTTGCAGAGCTCATTAAGGCGGTCCAGGACTACGAACCGGAGGAGCTTCGGGCACTAGCCGAAGAAATCAGGGTTCGCCACGCTCAGATTGATCCCACAGCGCAGGATCAGCCGTAGCGGTTTGCCGGCGCAGAACCCAACTCCGCAGCTGAAGCTGGCCGAGCGGGTAGGCTGCTTTTAAGATAGGGCAACCTATCTGCGAGCTGCCAATGACTTCGGACCAGGAAGACGCGCGTCAGCCAGACCAAGCGCCGGGTGCGCGACTCACGCGTGTGATTGACCGAAGCTCGGCAACGCGGCTTGTTGAGCAGATGCAACGCAACTCAGCCATCCATGCTCTCCACGCGACCCAGCAGCATCCATCGATTGCCGCTATGCGAGGTATCGAGTCACCCGCTACCCGATTTGCGATAGAGCTGGCCAACAGCGACGTGCTGCGTATGTCCTCAGGCATACGACAGAATTTGGCCGACCGCATGGGTCAGTTGAACGAGTATGCAGAGATGGCCAGGCGATCAGCCATGGCATTGCGCCAGTCCCTCATGCCTTGGCAGCCGGTTGTCAGCGAACTCGCGATGGCTGCAAGCCGAACGGCAAATGACATTCTTGCTTGGCGCGACCGGTATGCGCCCCAACGCGACGCTGCCGTCGAGGCGATGCGCCGACTCGAGTCAAGCATTGGCCCTGTCAGACGCCTGGCTGAGCAATTTGGTGAGCAGTTGCACGTAGCAGCGCAGCTGATCCAATCGCCGGCGTTTCAGTCCTGGCTATCGGAAATGTCCAGCGTCGAGATGCAAGAGCGCATGGAGCAGCTTTTGCAGGAGGCGTCGGAGGATACGTCATCCTCGTCACCGGATATGGCACCGCCCCCTGCTGCAATGCAGGGAACGGCAACATCTTTAGTTTCATGGTTGGTGGGGTGTTTGGCTGCGTTGCGCTCATCGGGTCTACCGCATGCAGATCGAATGGTCCTCTACGGATATGCGCTGACAATTGCTTGCTTCCTCTATACGGAAATCGGAAGCAATCAAGACCACGCTGAGCACATGGCCAAGATTGACGCGCAAAGTCAGGCGATGAACGCCAAGCTTGACGAGCAGAATCGAAGCGGGCGTCAGATGGTCGCGCTATATCAAGCCAGGTTGGATCTAGAGATGGCTGATCATACCTACCAGGTCATCGTCGGTTCCGCTCCATTTCGGGCAGAGCTCTCTGAGCCAGCCAAGCACTGGTTGCCTTACGGTGAGGAAGTGCAAGTCCTGCGCGCTGCCGGCAAGTGGCGCTTTGTCCGAACGGTTGACGACGAGGGCGCGTTGCGGTTCGGATGGGTCCTGAACAAGCATTTGGAGCGCCTCACCGAGCCGGACTAATCGTTCCACTTTCGGATTGTGGTCACGAGTTCTTGCATGCGTTTGGCCCAGTCAAAGCGTGGGGCCATGATGGCTGATGTGGTGTGCTCGCGCGAGGCGAGGGCGAGCTCCACCTTATCGATATTAGCCCGATTGAGCTTGGCTTCTACGTAAGAGTCCCCCTTCTTCGACTTCGATGCGCTTGGAAAGAAGAGCTCGAACTGCGCAGGATCAACCGGATCAACTTTCATGCCAAGCGCCTTGCCAATCACTGAACCAGGCAGGTAAGTCTCAATTTCTTTGCCGGCAGTCACCCACATGTATCCATTACGCAGCTTTGCCATTTCTTCTTGTGCTTTCAGAACGCGCTTTTTGAGCGAACTGCTCTTTGATGACCGATCGCTGTCGCAAACCATCGCTGCGTTGCGGTTGAGTTGGATGAGCTTGATCAGCTCCGGGTTGGCTGCTGTGGGGTCACTGAGCGTGGTCCGAGAGAGCAATGATCCGCCGTAGAAGGCGCAGGCGTAGTCACGGCCTTCCAAGAGACTGCCTTCGGAGAAGGTCTCAATCCAATGGTTGAGATAGATGGCATCTGAGGGACCCTCAACCCAGATGATTCCGTTCGCCTGCAAGATGTCTGACGCGCGGGCACCCAGGTCACCGACGACCTGAGAGTGATCAAAATGCGCAGAGATCGTCTGGGTCGATGCAGCGGTCCCATCATGCGAAACCCGCACGAATTGGGCGTGATCCGAACGACTGAACTGGTCTAGAGTTGCGCTGGAATGGGTGGTTAGGAAAATCGTGCAGCCGTTCTCGACGGCGAACTCATCGATATATTTCAGCAGGCGCCGGAGTAGGGAAGGATGAAGATTATTTTCCAGCTCTTCAAACGCAAAAACATAATCCCGCGCTTTTTTACTCTCGAGCGCGGGGACGATGAGGAGATTGAGAAGAACCAGGATGACGGTCTTCAACCCACTGCCGGAACTGCTGAGTGGGACGAGCCCCTTGAAATCCTCTTCTAGGAAGATCTCCCATTCGCCGCCTGCCTGCTCATGCACCGAAATGGCTGAGAAGGAGCCATCTGGACCGAAGATATGGTTGAGTGCCGCTCGCAAATCGCTTTGGATGAGGCGCCGCGTCACCATGATGTCGTCCGCCCGGATCATGTGGTCACGGATGATGTTCGTCGCGCCTTGCCCGTCTGGTCGAAGATCAAGCTTGGCGCCGGCAGGCTCGTTTCGGATGTCGCGATCAGCCAACATATGACGGAAGATCTTGTCAGCAAACGGACTTTTGAGTCGACTAACTGCCTTAGCAAGCTCCATCTCTGCCGCTTCGTTAACCTGATGGGAGAGGGTCCTTCCCCAGGCATCAGACCTCTCTTTCGCCTGATGTGACAGGTCATCCACGAGTCCGTGGGCGTTCTCGATCCAACTCACCGGCATATCAACGAACCGCAGGCCGTGATAAGTCCAGTTACTTTCAGTGTTTGGAACGCCGAGGGCACCAGAGCGCTGAGAATTGGAAAAAATTCCTTGCAGCGTCCCTTCGTCGAAGGTGCCCGTGAATCGATACGAGGCAGGAAGGCGCGACTTGGTGCGATCCGGCGAGCAAAGACTCTGGACCACTTTCAGCAGCTGCGATTTGCCGGTGTTGTTGCGCCCGATGATGACATTGATCAGCTTGAACTCGTCAAAGCCGCAGAACTCTGTGGTGAAACAGCTCAGACCCTTGATCTTGACCCCGGTGATGGGCATAGCATTCCTTGCAAATTTGGACTGAGACGAACCGCCGCATGATGGGGCTCTTTCTGTGACCCGCATCGCAGTCTAGCGCGACAGCAAACGGAACCAAAGGTAACCACTGCTGCGCCCTATTCATATTCCGTTCACCAAAAGATACGTTCAGCGTAAGTCGTTTCGCGATTTGGCGGCGGCAACGGAGATACAGTTTAGAACGAGGAAGAACCCTAAAAATCAAAGTCAAAACCGCACTTATGGTTTCCGCTTCGCGTAAACCGTGCGGCCTGCCAGGGTTTGGCCGAGCGCTGACGCGCCCGCATTTGACGTGTCAAATGGCCAGGCAGGCAGACCAATCCATTCGCCGAGAAAAGTGTGAGCTAGCGCTCGCTTACGCAGTTGAGTGCTAGCACTAGACGAAGACAAGTCGCGCCTTTAATTGGGTGCTCCATTCACAGGAGCCCTACTTAAATGGCCATTTATCACGCAACACTGAAATCGTTCTCCCGTGGCAAAGGCGAGTCGTCTGTCGCTGCTGCTGCCTATCGGGCGGGATTTGATCTCGTCGACACCGCAACAGGTCTGTACCACCGCTACTCTCATCGTCATGGCGTTGCTCACCACCAGATGCTCGCGCCCATGGGTGCTCCAAGTTGGTGTTATGACCCTCAAAACTTCTGGGACGCCAACGAGGCAGCCGAAACACGTGCTAACGCGCGCGTTTGCCGTGAGGTCGAGGTCGCTTTGCCCCACAGCCTGTCAGACGCGCAACGCAAGGCCCTAGCTCTGGATTTGGGGCAGCTCATGGTTGACCGCTATCAAGTTGCAGTCTTGGTCGCGATCCACGCCCCGTCGAAAGAAGGCGATCAGCGTAATCACCATGTGCACTTGTTGATGTCGGCGCGAAAGGTCGACTCCAGAGGACTCGGCGAGCGCGCAGGCATGGCGTTTGACTCGCGGCAAGGCGGGGGCGCCAAAGCTATTCGGGAGCTAAGGAAAGCCATTGAAGGGGTCATCAATGCGCACTTGGAACGCGCTGGTGGCACGGATCGTGTGGACCATCGGACGCTCAGGGCTCAAGCCCGCGAAGCGGCATTAAAGCAAGATTTTGTCCGTGCCAATGAGCTCAGCCGCCCACCAACGAAGCATATGGGCAAGACCCGGACCGCGATGATGCGCCAAGCCAAGAAGATGGGTGTGGATCACGCGCTTACAACAGGGAGCTTTGTGGAGCGGGTCATTAGTCGACGCTTGCAGACCGCCGCCCTAACGCATGGCGTGCCCAAAGGGCACTCCCACCAATCTGCGCTGGCGGATCGTGCGCGCGAACAGGCGGCGCTATCGGAGGGGGCGCCAGGCAGAGGAAACACGGAGGGGAAATCGGGCCCGGTCGGTGGACGCATCATGCCAACAGCCGTGCCGGTAGGGATTACGCGAAGGATTAGTCGTGTCATGCGTTTGGCGCGGGCGACTGGGCAAGACGCTGACGTTCTCAACGCCGAAGCAGAGCTCGTCGAACAATGGTTGGAGAGCCAGCGCCAAGCTGCGCAGGACTCGCTCGATATGCTTCGGAGCGTGGGCGGCATCCAGATCGAACCAAAGTTTCAAAAAGCCTACACCACACTGATGTGCCGGCGAGTCGACGCCTATGCGACCAGTTCGTTCTTGTATGAGGACACTGAGCGCTTGTCGCAAGCGGTGATGAGCTATGCGCACGCTGTGGTGAGGCCTCAGCGGGCGCGAATGGCCTACCTGTATGCTCGGGCTAAGCTCTCTGAGCACGAAGCTTCGCCTACGTCACGCGAGGCTGCTCGCGCGAAGCAGCGCTACTTCCGCGCCAAGGCGCACATCTCCAAGCGTGCAGCGGCGTTGCAAGCGGACGCGATCGATCAGGCGCGTGAGCAGATGGTGGAAGCGGCTGACCACCTTGAACGAAGATTTGGCATAACAGGACCCCGTGCAAGGAGCTCAGGCATCAACCTAGGCGAGGGTGAGGCACGCAACGGCGTTCAATCCAGTGGTCAGCTTGATCTTCGCCCACGCCCTGCTCGACCCAAGGCTTAAATCTGCTGTGGAGATGCTTTCGCGTCAAAAGTTTGGGCGTCTCAAAGCGATCGGTGCTCCTCCTGCGGAGCACCGAATGTTGACCAAGTGCATCGACGTCCCGTGCAGGAGCCGCTTCGCCGAGGCGGACCAGCTACGTCAGTTTGACACCCGCCCTTGGGCCCAGGGGCGTTGTGCCCAGGCATGCTTAGCGCTAGTGGCGGTGCAGCATGGTTGTCAAAAGCACGGGCGGCATCGCAACGCCGGCCTTGATCAGGTGGGTCCCCGTGACCGAAAGGTGATACAGACCGTGGGTGCTGAGATGCAGCAGCATCTCTTGCCGCGTCATCGTGCCATGCATCCCATCCGTGAAGACAAATTCAACGACCTCCTGAGAGGCTTGATTGCTCATCGAGCTCGCAAGTTCAATCAGCGCGTCGTTCAGGGCGGTCGACCTGCCGCGCAGCTCATCCAGTTCGGGGATGTCGTCAGAGACGGTCGAGGTGAACGCATGCGTCTTACCAGTCAGATGCGCGAAGAAGATCCGGTCAACGATGTGGATATGCGAAAGCCAGTAGAGCACTTCCCGTTGAAGCTCAGGTTTGGACGCCACCGCCACGGAGCCAGCAACATCGTAGAACGCTGCATCAATCCATTGCTTGTGCTGCATTAATGTGGTCAGGGGATTTGTTGTCACGGTAAACCTCTTGCTCGTTGCTAGCGCCTAAGTCTATGCCAGGCACCGCGCGCCTTTGGGCAGCGCACCCGAACATTAGATTTGTTCGCCCATCAGAGATTTTCTTAAGAGGTTTGCGTGCGCAAGATCACCCTGATAGCGTGCCTTGCTTCTGCATTCTGAGGTCGTCATGTCTTCATTTGTCCCAACTATTGAGCCCGGTGTTTTGACCTTGGCACCTGGGTTTCGCGCGCTGAGCCTGTTTGTGGATGCAAAGCCTGTCGCTGCTTCCCATGTTGCAGCCGAGGCGGCGCTGCGCGCAGCGAATGCAGTGAAACAGGGCGGACCAGCATGGGCAGAGCAGCATCTGGCGGCTTGGGCTGAAGCTTTTCGGGCCTTTGGCGCAAAGCCGCAGCGCACCCCATGTTCTGCCGAGGCGCTTCGCAAGCGGGTATTGCGTGACGGGGCGTTGCCGGCCGTTGATCCGGTGGTCGACCTCTACAACGCAATCAGCGTTGAGTTTGCCGTGCCCATTGGCGGGGAGAACGTTGCTGCCTACCAAGGCTCTCCTCGCCTTGTTGTGGCGGAGGGCACGGAGCCCTTTGACACCATGAAAGATGGTCAGCAGGCCATTGAGTTCCCTGAGGCTGGGGAGGTGGTGTGGCGAGATGACCAAGGCGTAACGTGCCGCCGCTGGAACTGGCGTCAGGGCGTTCGCACCCGGCTTCATCAGGACGTGGAGCAGATGTGGTTTGTCTTGGAGGCATTGCCATCAATGCCAGATGCGGCATTGCATGCTGCTGGCGGGGCCTTGGCTCAGGACTTGATCAAGATGATGCCTGGCTCCACTATTCGCATCGAGCTGACGGACAAGTCAGCTGACTGAACAACGCACGAGTTGTTGAGGAGGACGACCTCCCCCAGTTGTGGGCATCAATCCAGGACGGCCTGGCAACATCAGGAGGCGTCTATGGCTTGGCTATACCTATTGCTCGCAGGACTGTTGGAAATCGTTTGGGCTGTTGCGATGAAGCAGTCCGAGGGGTTTAGTCGTCTTGTCCCCTCGATCATCACCATTGTCGGAATGATCTTTAGCTTCTGGCTGTTGTCATTGGCCATGAAGACATTGCCCCTTGGCACCGCCTACACGATCTGGACAGGCATTGGCGCAGTCGGTGCGTTTGTGCTTGGCATCGTGTTCTTTGGCGAACAGCTTTCGGTAGTTCGGGTCTTGGCAGCCGGTCTGATCGTCTCAGGTCTGTTGCTGATGAAAATGGCTTCGCCAAGCGCATGACCAGCAGTCCAACAGCGGGGCCCCAAGCTGTGTCGCCCACGCCCGAAGGCTTGGCTGTGGGCGGTTCCACCGATGAGGCCAGGTCCGGAAAGGGCTCGGGCTTGCCCATTCTCGTCTTGGCCGTTGCCGCGTTTGCGCTCCTGACCACTGAGTTCCTCATCCTAGGACTGCTACCGCCTTTAGCCCGAGATCTGGGCATCAGCATCTCCATGGCGGGGCAGCTGGTGACTGTGTTCGCAGTCGTTGTCGTCCTGACAGGTCCTATTGTTGCCGCCTATGTCTCGCATTGGCCGCGTAAGCCGTTGTTCCTGGGAATACTGGTGATCTTTGCCGTTTCCAATGGGCTTTCAGCGCTGGCCAATGACTTTTGGAGCCTGGCACTGGCCCGAACACTTGCTGCCATTGCATTGCCAGTGTTCTGGGGAACGGCCAGTGAGAGTGCTGCCGCATTGGTTGCGCCCGGGCGAGCGGGCAAGGCAGTGGCTCAGGTTTACTTAGGCATTACCACCGCGTTTGTCTTCGGTATTCCGCTTGGCACGCTCGCAGCTGCGAGCGTGGGTTGGCGAGGCAGCTTTGCGCTTCTCGGTGCGTTCTGCTTGCTTGTTGCCGCCCTCATGGCCGTCTTTATGCCAAATATTCCAGGCAGCGCAGAACGGACGGGGGGGACTTCTCAGTTCGCCATCCTTCGAGACAAGCGCTTTATGGCCCATGTGCTGCTGACCTTGCTTGTCTTCACCGGCATGTTCATCGCCTACACCTACTTGGCTGACATGCTTGAGAAAGTGGTGCTAGTGCCGCCCGCCAATGTGGGCTGGTGGTTGATGGGCTTTGGAGTCGTGGGTGTGGCAGGGAATGTGCTCGGCGGTAGACTGCTTGAGAAAGACGCTTCCGTGGCTACGGCGATCCTTCTCACCGTGCTTGCTGTGGGCATGGCGGCGTTGCCTGCGGTTGGGCAATGGCAACTTGGCGCTGTCATCGCGCTTTTGATCTGGGCAGTTGCCTACACCGCGTTGTTCCCTGTCTGCCAGGTGCGGGTGATGCAAGCCGGAAGCAGCGCTAAAGCGCTGGCTGGCACCATGAATGTGTCCGCCTCCAACGCCGGCATAGGACTGGGTGCGGCCCTTGGTGGCGCTGCCATTCCTATATTGGGGCTCAACCACTTGGGCTATTTGGCAGCAGGAGCTGCCTTGGTCGCCATTGCATTGGCCTTAGTCCTTCGGCCCAAGGCTGGCGTTTCCTCGCGTTAGTTCATGTGCGCCTTGGCCGCGTCGACAAAGGCGCGGCTCACAGCTTGAAGGGTGGAGGAGCGCACGGCAGAGTGCTGCCAGTAAAGCGGCACGTCGATTGGGCGATCCTGGTCCAGGACGACAACTTGCTTTGCCGCCACGGCGCTTCTGATCAACGCCTCTGGCGCCAAGCACCAGCCAAGCCCAAGCCTGGCCGCGTCGACAAACCCGGTGGAGGAGGGCAGGTAGTGGACCGGTGGGCTGATCTTGGCTTTGGTTACTCGTCGGACGAAGCGCCATTGCAGCTCGTCTTTCCGGTTGAAGATCAACATCGGGGCCTTGGCCATGGTCAGGGCGTCGACCCCGTGCGGGAAATACGTCTTCACGAACTGGGGCGAGGCAATCGGGCGGTATCGCATCGAGCCCAAGGAAACGACATTGCAGCCCTTCAAGGCGCTAGCCTGGGACGTGACCGCACCCAAGACGGCGCCATCGCGAAGCAGCGATAAGGTGTGATCCTGGTCGTCGACGCGCACATCAAAGAGGTAGCCGTGGGCTTGGTGGAGCTGCGCCAGAGCGTCGAGCACCCAGGTTTGAAGCGAATCGTCGTTGACGGCAATGGCTACCGCAATGGTGAAGAACGGGCCAGCCTTCTCGGGATGCAGGTCGGCCAAGGCTTCTGCCTCCAAGATTTTCATCGGTTGAAGGCGCTGCAACAGGCGCTGCCCTGCGGGCGTTGGCACACATGGGCTTTGACGCACCAGGAGCACTTGGCCCAGACGATCTTCCAGGGCTTTGACGCGCTGGGACACAGCCGAAGGGGTCACGGAGAGCTTCTTGGCGGCTGCATCGAAACTGCCTTCATCCAAGGCGGCTGAGAACGCGGCCAGCTGGGGGTGGATCAGGTCCATGGATCACTCCGTTAGGTTTTCTGTTGCAGGCGCTGAAATATTAGCTTTTCTGGCGCCGCTGAGGGCGGCAGGATGCGCTCATCCTTTTCGGAAGACCCCGATGCTCCTCTCCGCCGCTGTCTCCGGTTTCATTGCCGCCGCAGGCCTCATCATGGCCATTGGGGCCCAAAATGCCTTTGTGCTGCGTCAGGGGCTTCAACAAAGCCACGTAGGGCTCGTGGTTCTGGTTTGCATGCTGGGCGACATCGTTCTGATCATCGCCGGCGTGGCGGGGATTGGGGCTTTGGTCCAGCAATGGCCTTGGCTCTTGCAAGCCCTGCGCTTCGGTGGCGCAGCCTTCCTTGCCGTCTACGGCCTGCTCGCTGCTCGGCGCGCGATAGCCGGTGGCGGGGAGCTGGCTCCCGCCAACGCCGCCAAACAGCATTGGCGTCCGGTGTTGCTGACGGCCCTGGCCTTCACCTTCCTCAACCCGCACGTCTACCTGGACACCATGGTCTTGCTGGGGAGCCTGTCCACCCGGTATCCGGCAGAAATCCGGTGGGCCTTTGCTCTGGGCGCTTGCTGCGCCAGCACCGCTTGGTTCAGTGCCTTAGGCTTTGGTGCTCGGCTGCTCCTGCCGGTGTTTCGAAACCCAAAAGCCTGGCGCGTTCTGGACACAGTCATGGCGATCTTTATGTTTGCGCTCAGTCTGCTGCTGCTTTTGAAGCCGCTGAGGGTCGGGTAAGGATCCGGGCAGGGCTGTCGAGCGTTGCCCAAGGCGGGTATTGACAGCCACTGTATTTGCCTTAGTTGTGACTGCCTCTAATCGGGCTGCAAAACATGTCAAAAGACGAAAAGCAAAAAGGCAAAGGTGTTCAGGTCGGAAATGAATCACGCAGCGGGCGTAAGGATCTGGCTGAACCCCCAAAAGGCTGCAATACGGCAAATCTTCATGCGCGTGTTGAGGGAGAGGGGCCGCCAAGCGCAATGAGGGCCGAGAAGGTCGTCATTGCACGCGCACCTCTTGCACAACTTAGGTTCGACGAAGGCCGACCCGGCGACGTCGTGGGGCCTGGTCGGGGAATGCGGATTTTCCGGAGTCAGGAATCACTTCCACCGACTGAGCCTTCTGAAAGCTAACTCGCGCGATCTCAGCATTTGCGTCTGCCCCGATTGACTCAAAGGAGTTGGCGCGGCAGATGATCATGTCGTGTCCTTCAACACGGAGCTCAAAGTGAGCACTGACGTTGTGCCCAGCGCTGTTGAGCCAGCGCACCTGAACAATCTGTACGCCAGTGCTCGGGTCGTGAAACCTAATCATTGCACTGCAAAACAGAAGTCCATCGCTGGGGATGTTGGTAAGAATATTGCTGGCGCTCTGAGGGCTGTCCTCGAACAAGTAATTCTGAGAAGCCTCCTTAAAAAACGCCTCTGAGTCGATGGAAATATAAAGCCAAAGAGGAATGCGGCCGTCCTTCGGAACAACCATGAAGCCCAACGGTCCAGTGCTGGATATCACTTCGAAGCAATATGACATCGGCTTACTCAAGTTCTCATCCATGACGTTCCCAATCCCGTTTTGGTCGAGCTTGCAGCTTATCAGCACGGCGACGCCTTGGCGCTAAGGCCAGAGTGCTACGCGAACCGGTGGCCCATTCGCCAGAGTTCGAGGGCGCGCGTGCTTCACTGACCGGGCTATGCCACGTTCGTTTGGACCCTGACTTGGCTCGCCGCGTGTTCGGCCTGCGACCGGGCGATGACAGAAAGGTTCAATTCAATCCAATCAGCGAGATCACGGACCTTCAATGCTGCCTCGCGTCCGAGGGGCGTCAGGGTGTAGTCAACGTGTGGAGGAAGAACGTCATGGGCGCGCCGTTCAATCATGCCGTCTTGGATTAGCAGGCCCAAGGTGTGGGAAAGCATGCGTTCGCTGACCCCGCCGATGCGCTTACGCAGTTGACTGAAACGTTGTGTGTCGTCAAGCAGGGCTATGAGGACGAGCACACCCCAGCGATTGGTCAGGTGACTCAGGATGGGGCGCGAGATGCAGTCCCCACTCATGACATTGCCTCGCAGCGGGTGCGCGTCGTGGGAAGCGACAGTGCGGGCCGGGGTTGACGGTTTTGGACTCGAGTTGCGGGGCATGGCCATGCTTACCTTTTTGTCTGTATTTACGAACGGCGGCGTCTGTTCCTATAGTCCAGCCTCCTCCCCACAACGGCAAATCCACCATGACCATCGCAGTCACCGGCGCCGCCGGGCAGCTTGGCCAAATCGTCGTCAGCAAGCTTCGGTCGAAGTTCCCTTCGGATCAGATCTTGGCTCTCGTGCGCGACCCAAGCAAAGCCTCCTCCTTGGGCGTTGCCGCACGCGCCTTCGACTACACCAAGCCCGAGGACCTCTTGCCGGCACTGGAAGGCGTTCAGACCCTGCTGCTGATCTCATCCAGCGAAATCGGCCAGCGCGCCCTTCAACATGAGAACGTCATCAACGCCGCCAAGCAAGCAGGCGTGGGCCGGATCGTCTACACCAGCGTGCTCAACGCGCCCGGGTCGCAGTTGAGCCTCGCTGAGGAACACCGGGTGTCTGAGGGCCTGCTCATGGCCTCTGGCCTCACCTATACCATCCTCCGCAACGGTTGGTATACGGAGAACTATCTCCGATCGCTTGAGTCGGCCTTGGAACATGGCGCCATCATCGGCAGCGTTGGCGACGGCAAGATTGCGTCCGCCACGCGCGAGGATTTCGCCGAAGCGGCCGCCGTTGTGCTTGTCGAGCAAGGACACGACAACGCCATCTATGAACTGGCAGGCGATCGCGCCTGGACGCAGGCCGGTCTCGCTGCCGAAGTATCCAGGCAAACAGGCAAGACCGTCGTCTACAACGATTTGCCCGAGGCAGAGTATGCCAAGGTCTTGGAAGGTATGCATTTGCCGCCTTCAATTGCCGCAAGCGTGGCATCGTGGGACGCAGCAGCGGCAAAGGGTGCGCTTTTTTCCGAAGACAAGACGCTGTCAAAGCTGATCGGGCGACCGACGACAGCCCTCGAACAAGCCGTCAGAGAAGCCCTGAAAGCGATCTGACCCCTCCTCTAGATCGATTTCATATCCGCGCCTCCCGGGCTTTACACGGCGGCATCAGGCGAAGGGCCGGGCCGTGAGATCCACGGCCCGATCGTAAAGGGTGGCTGTCCTACGCCATCTCACAAGCATTTCTTGTCACGAAGCAGCTGACGCCAAAATCCTGCGTCGGGTTTGGGAAGAAGCAGCGCCAGAGAGATCGCAGATCTTAGAAAGCACCATCAATGTCGGTGATGGCGATCAGCTTGTGATTGACAAACTCCTTAATGCCCAACCCAACCAGCTCCCGGCCGTAGCCTGAGCGACGCACGCCACCGAAGGGAAGATCAGCAGCAACACCCGTTGGATGGTTGATGTAGACCATGCCTGTGGAGATCTTCTTGGCCACTTCGACACCGTGTGTGATGTCTTGGGTAAAGACCGAGCCGCCCAAGCCGAAGGGGCTATCGTTGGCGATCCGAATGGCGTCCGCTTCATCTTTGGCGCGAATAACCTGTGAGACAGGCCCGAAGAACTCCCACCGATACGCTGGGTTGTCCTCAGCCATGCTCAGCAAAATGGGCTGAAAAAATGCCCCTGTCTCTGGCACCGGCACGCCAATGACTTCAACCTTGGCCCCATGCGCAACCGCCTGTGCCACTTGGGCTCTCAAGTCATCCGCAGCGCCTTGAGAGGACAAGGGTGCCAGAGTCGTGCTGGGGTCCAGCGGATCACCGGCCTTTAACGCGGCGACGCCAGCCTTGTATCTTTCCAAGAAGGCGTCGTAAATTTCATCCACGACGATGATGCGCTTGGACGAGCAGCAAACTTGGCCCGCGTTCCAATGCCGTCCAATGACCGCCCATTTGGCAGCCTTATCGATATTTGCATCAGCCAGGACGACAAAGGCATCGGCGCCGCCAAGCTCCATGGTCGATTTTTTGAGGGCATTGCCAGCCTGGGCAGCCACCACGGCTCCTGCGCCCTCCGAACCCGTGAGGGCAACGCCTTGCACGCGCGGGTCTTCAATGATGGCCTTGATCTGCGCGCGGTTGGCGTAGAGGTTCGCAAATCCGCCATCGGGAAGACCGGCCTCGCGAAACAGTCGTTCGAACGCGGCAGCACATTGAGGCACGTTGGAAGCATGTTTGAGCAGGACAACATTGCCGGCAGCCAGCTGGGGAGCGGCAATACGCACGATCTGATAATACGGAAAGTTCCACGGCTCAATCGCCAGCAAAATCCCTTGGGGCTCGTGTTCAACCCAGGCTTGGGTATAGGAAGGGTGCTTGCTCGGCAGCTTCTCGGCAGCAAGAAGGTTCTCAGCGTTCTCGACGTAGTATTCCAAAATTTGCGCTGACAGCTCCACCTCCGCTTCGGCCTCACTCAACACCTTGCCCATCTCCAAAGTCAGCAACTTGGCGTAGTCGGACGCGCTGCCGCGCAGCAACGCTGCGGCCTTCTTCAAGACCTCGGTGCGCTTGAGGATGCTGACGTTCCTCCACACCTCGAACGCGGCCTGTGCTCGGTCGAGCGCGTTAGCGACTTCAGTATCCGTCGCGTCATCGTAGGTCTTCAACGTCTTCCCGGTGTAGGGGTTGATGGTGGCATAAGCCATGATTGTTGCTCCGTCTGAGAGGGGGAGGGACATGCGGACGAGGACGACTGATCTACATGGACGCCCAAAGCCGCTTACAACACTTGCGTAGGACCAGCGGTTAAGGAGTGACGAGGGCAACTAGCCCGGGTTTTCCTTGGTATGAAGCGACCGTCCGATTGATCGGGAAGGTGAGCTGAATTGGGCGGGTAAGCCCGAACTAAGAGGTTGATTGTGGTGTCGACTGCGGTCTGAGACGGCGCGTGCGCGGGACCGAGAAAATTGCAGCGAGCAGGGAAATCGAGAAGCGCAAGGACGAGTGTGGCAAACTGCTGTGCAGCCAGATGCGGTTGCGCGAAGTCGTGCATCGACAGCAGGGATTGAATCGCTCTTACAAAGCGTGCGCGTCTCGCGAGCCAGAATCGGAGCGGCTTGTTTGAGCTTCCCGGTGGCGGGTTCAGCAAGGCGATGGCAAAGCGTCGGCAGAGGGGGTCTGATGCGTCTCTAAGGAGCGCTTGTGCAGTCTTGGCTAAGTCGTCTTTGAGTTCGCCTTTGGTATTAGGGAGCACTGGCAATTGGGGCAGGGCACTCATCCACAGCTTGACCACTCTGGAGTAAAGCGCCTCCTTTGAATGGAAGTGCAGATAGACCGTCTTCTTCGTAACGCCGCTCAGTGCTGCGATCTCATTCATGCCAACTTCCGTGTAACCGCGCTCTAGAAAAAGAGCAGAGGCGGTTGCCAAGATATGAGGCTTTCGCGATGAGTGCGGAGATCGCATTACGGTCGCTCAACTAATTCGAATTTTGGGCTGAACCATTGCATTGGCCTGCTCGGCCATCCACAGTGCGCTGGCCCTGAGTGGGCCATGTAGAAGGAACTGATGGCGTCGATAGAGGTAGGCATGGCTTAGCTGTGCGAACTTGCCCTGGATAAAACCACCACGGAAAAATCCGAGGCGCCCCAGGGTTCCAAATGCGTTGTAGTTGCTCAGCGAGACCAGCGAGCCCAAGTCTTGGAAACGGAAGTCAGGGATAGGTGTGCCTCGACGTAAGCACTTGGGCAAGTGCTTAGCCAAGTGCTGCGCCTGCTGATTGGCCACTTGGGCCGTGGCGGGCAATGGGCGGTCACCACCAGCCGGCGTCAGGCTTGCGCAATCCCCGATTGCATAAATATGGCGTCGACCTTTCGCAGCCAAGTTTTCGCCGATGACAATTTGGCCGGAGCGGTTGACTTCCAACTGGCCTACGCCAACGGACATAGCGCAAATGCCTGCGGCCCAGACTTTGAGGCCCGCCTCGATGCGAGACCCGTCTTCAAGGCTGAAGCCGTCGGTGTCGGCGGCAACGACACGGACATTTGTTATGATGCTGACCCCAAGAGCTTGAAGTTGCGTCATGGCCGATTGCGCTACATTGTCTGGGAAAGCGCTGAGAATGCGGCGCGAGCTGTCTAGCAGCGTGATGCGCATTCGGCCACGGACATTTTTAATTCCGCCATAGGCCGAGGCGATTTCCATCAAGCGGCTGAGCTCGGCGGCAAGTTCCACGCCGGTGGCTCCGCCGCCGACAATGGCGATGTCGACATTCTGAGCGGTGACAAAACCCCGTGCCAAGGTTGCTCGCAGCTCGGTGTTGAAGTCCTCCGCCTGTTGCTGCCCATCGATGAAGTGGCAATGCTGCGACACCCCGGGCGTGTTGAAGTCATTGGCATGGCTCCCGTGAGCGAGAATCAGCTCATCAAAGGCTATGTCTCGCTCCTCGGCAACGCGTGTTGCCCCAATGTCTAATGCGTGGAGTTGGATAGAGCCCCGAGCGGTATCGACGCTCTTTAGGCTGCCTGGAACGAATTCAAAGTGATTGCTATGGGCGTGCGCGAGGTATTGAACCTGTTGTTGGAACACGTTCCAGGTCCCTGCGGCAAACGTGTGGAGCATCGGTTTCCAGACATGCGTCGGCCCACGATCGACCAAGATCACCTCGGCATCGCCTCGACGACCCATGCTGCGCCCTAGGCGCGTAGCAAGCAGCAACCCGGCCACTCCACCACCGACGATCACGATGCGAGGCTTGTGTATGGGGGTGCCGGTGTTCATTCGTCCTCCAATATTGCCTTAATGACTTTGTTTAAAAGGCGCACGGTGGCGTCTTGGTCCCTTTCAGGCTCCACGATGGATCGCATTGCCAATCCCTGGATCACGGCCGCAATCATCGTCATTCGCAACCGAAGTTCTTCTATCGGCAGGTTCGACAACGAGCCAATGCGATGGATCAGATCCACAAACTGATCACCGATGGCCCGATCGCTCCGCTGAAGGATTTGGGCGATGGTCGGGTTGCGCGCGGCTTCCGCAGCGAGCTCCAACATCAGCCCCACCACCGCCGGATCGCTGTTTTGTTCAACTGTTTGGGCGGTTTGCCGAATTAGGCGGGCAACGAGATTTCCGCCATCTGTGTCTTCCGCGAGCGTTTGCACCAAATGGGCCATGTTGTCCCGTTCACGGTCGGCGATGGCCTCGACGATGGCCTCTTTGTTGGCAAAGTAGTGATAGATGTGCCCGGCGCTCATGCCGGCCGCTCTGGAGATGCGGGCAATGCTGCTGCCATGGAAGCCCTCACGCCGGAAGCACTCAGTAGCCGCATCCAAGACTTGCCGACGGCGGAGGTCGGACTTGGCCTGGTCGCCCCGGTCATTCAATTCATTCATCTAGACAACTCCGCGCATGCGTTGCGCCTCCGTGGTTGGCCAGTATAGTATGAACGTTCTAGAATGAACGTTCAATCTAATTCCACCCACGTTTGTGAAGGTCACATGAAGACTGTTGAGAAGTTGGCTCTGGCGGCAGTGCTCGCCATCGCCCTGAGTGCCTGCCGTCCCCAGAGCGCTGCGCCGCCTCCGCAGGGCCCTGCTGAGGTGACCGTCCAAATAGTGGAGTCCAAGCCAGTGGTTTTGACCACGGAACTGCCTGGACGCACGCAGCCTTACTTGATTGCTGAGGTCAGGCCGCAGGTGGGGGGGATCCTCCAAGCGCGTCTCTTCGAAGAGGGTGCGACGGTTAAGACCGGGCAGCCGCTCTACCAGATTGACCCAGCTCCCTATAGGGCCACCCTTGCGCGGGCAACGGCGAGCTTGGAGACGGCCAAGGCTCGTTCAGAGCGCTATGAGCGATTGAACGAGAGCCAAGCCATCAGCCATCAGGACTGGGACGACGCGCGATCGGAATACCTTCAGGCCAAAGCGACAGCAGAGTCTGCCCGCATCGACCTGGGCTACACGCGCATCACCGCCCCCATCACTGGGCGCGTCGGGCGATCGTCGTTGACTCAAGGCGCGTTGCTCACGGCAAACCAAGCCAATCCGCTGGTCGTGGTGCAACAGCTGGACCCGATTTATGTAGACATCGTCCAACCTTCCACCGCGATCCTCAGGCTAAAAGAAGAGCTCGCCGCTGGGCGGCTCAAAAGCGCGGGCGACGGCCAGGTCGTGGTTGATCTGAGTCTGGAAAACGGTCGGGTCTATGCCCATCAAGGCCGCTTACAGTTCTCCGAGGTCAGCGTGGATGAGGGCACCGGCGCAGTCACATTGCGCGCGGTGTTCCCCAATCCAGACGGACTCCTGTTGCCGGGCATGTTTGTACGGGCGTCGCTGACGGAGGGCGTGCGCGAGGGGGGCATTGTGGTCCCGCAGCGGGCTGTTTCCCGAGACAACGAGGGCAAGGCGACGGCATTGGTCGTCGGATCGGACAACAAGCTCGTTCAGCGCTCGGTCGTTGTGGATCGCGCATTGGGCAGCGACTGGCTGATAACAGAAGGGCTAAAGCCTGGCGAGCGGCTCGTGATTGATGGGGGACAGCGAGCCAAGCCAGGAGATGTGGTGAAGCCGTTGCCGGTATCGGCCAAGGGCGCTTCCGCTGCCAAGCCGACCGCGCCGGCTTCGCCCAAGACAGAGGGCTGACATGTCCAGATTTTTCATTGATCGGCCCATCTTTGCGTGGGTGATTGCCATTGTGGTGATGGTGGCGGGCGTTCTTGCCATCCGCATGCTGCCCATCAACCAGTATCCCAACATCGCGCCGCCAGCCATCCAGATCAGCGGCGTGTATCCCGGTGCTTCCGCCCAAACCGTCCAGGACACGGTAGTTCAGGTTATTGAGCAGCAGCTCAACGGCTTGGACAACCTTCGCTACATCAGCTCTGCGGGCAACGCGGATGGCAGCTTTTCAATTACCGTAACCTTTGAGCAGGGCACCGATCCCGACATTGCTCAGGTGCAGGTGCAAAACAAGCTGTCTTTAGCAACGCCCCTTGTCCCTGATGAGGTTCAACAGCAGGGCATCCGCGTCGCCAAGTTCCAAATCAACTTCATGCTGGTGGTCGGTCTGATCTCGACCGACAACAGCATGAGTGCCTTTGACCTGGGAGACTACATTGTTTCTAACCTCCAAGATCCGCTTTCCCGCACAAAGGGTGTGGGCGACTTCATGGTGCTTGGCGCTCAGAACGCCATGCGGATCTGGCTGGATCCGGCCAAGCTCAACAGCTTTGATCTCACGCCGCTCGATGTAAGCAACGCCATTCGATCGCAGAACGTCCAGATTTCGTCCGGCCAGCTCGGCGGGTTGCCGACACTGGATGCAGTCGAGCTTAACGCCACCGTGGTTGGCAAAACGCGTTACCAGACTGCTGAGCAGTTTGAGAACATCTTGCTCAAGGTCAATTCGGACGGCTCTCAGGTCCGACTGCGCGAAGTGGCGACCGTGAAGCTCGGTTCGGAGAATTTTTCGATCCAAGCAAAATACGCAGGGACCGAAGAGGGAGGCAAGCAGGTGCCGACCTCGGCCGTGGCGCTCAGACTGGCCACTGGCGCCAACGCACTGGAGACTATGGAAGCGGTGCGGGCCACTCTAAAGGACTTGGAGCCCACCTTCCCCAAGGGCCTAAAAGTTGTGTATCCGTATGACACGGAGCCGGTCATCAGCACTTCAATCGAGGGCGTGGTTCATACGCTGATTGAGGCGATCGTTCTGGTGTTCTTGGTGATGTATCTGTTCTTGCAGAACTGGCGCGCCACCCTGATCCCCACGCTGGCAGTCCCGGTCGTGCTATTGGGAACATTCGGCGTCATGGCGGCGTTTGGCTTTAGCATCAACATCCTGACTATGTTTGGGCTTGTGCTTGCTATTGGCTTGCTGGTTGATGACGCCATCGTCGTGGTGGAGAACGTCGAGCGACTTATGGTGGAGGAGGGCCTGCCGCCCGTCGAGGCCACGCGTAGGTCGATGGATCAGATCACAAGCGCGCTGGTGGGCATCGGTTTGGTGCTCTCGGCGGTCTTCATCCCTATGGCCTTCTTTGGGGGATCAACAGGCGTCATCTACCGTCAGTTCTCGATCACCATCGTCTCTGCAATGGCGTTGTCGGTGCTGGTGGCTGTCGTCTTCACGCCGGCGCTGTGCGCAACCATTTTGAAGCCTGCCAGTGCGGATCACCATGAGAAAAAGGGCTTCTTTGGCTGGTTCAACCGGTGGTTTGATCGCATGGCCGAGCGATATCAAGGGCGAGTGCGTTGGATCCTTGGGGTCCGGAAGCGGGGCATGGCGGTATTCTTGGTCATCGTGGTCGGTCTTGTCGTCCTATTCCCCATGTTGCCGACGTCGTTCCTTCCCGATGAGGACCAAGGCATCTTGATGGTTCAAGTCCAGATGCCTGCCAACAGCAGTGTAGCGCGCACCCGCGACGTTCTCGAGCAGGTGTCGACTTACTTCATGCAAGATGAGAAAGATACGGTTGCCTCGATCATGACTGTGGAGGGTTTCAACTTCGCGGGGCGTGGTCAAGGCTCGGGAATGGCCTTTGTCCAGTTGAAGCCATGGAGTGACCGCAAGTCCAGCGTGTTTGACTTGGCCGGGCGCGCGATGGGGCGCTTCTCCCAGATCAAGGAAGGCACGGTCATTGCGTTTGCCCCGCCGGCGGTGATGGAACTGGGTAACGCCACCGGTTTCAATGTCTTCTTGGAGAACCGTGGGGGCCTTAGCCATGACCAACTCATGCAGGCGAGGAACCAGTTCCTCGGCATGGCTGCCCAGAACCCCTCGCTCTTCATGGTTCGCCCCAATGGCATGAACGACGAGTCGCAGTTCCAGATCGTCATTGACGACGAAAAGGTTCAAGCGCTTGGCCTTAGCCTGGCGGACGTAAATAGCACGATGTCTGCTGCGTGGGGTTCGGCTTATGTCAACGATTTTATTGACAAGGGTCGTGTCAAGAAGGTGTTCATTCAGGGCGTCCCGGAATCTCGCATTAGCCAAGAAGATTTCGACAAATGGTATGTGCGCAACAACGCCGGCCAGATGGTCTCGTTCGCATCCTTTGCGACCGGAAAGTGGATCTATGGTTCGCCTAAGTTGGAGCGCTACAACGGTGTGCCGGCGGTTGAGATATTGGGTTCACCTGCGCCAGGCAAGAGTTCTGGCGATGCCATGAAGGCTGTTGAAGAGATCGCTTCTTCGCTCCCGCAGGGCGTTCGCTTGGCGTGGACTGGCCTGTCCTACGAGGAACGGCTATCGGGGGATCAGGCGCCGGCGCTTTATGCCGTTTCGCTGCTGATCGTCTTCTTGTGCTTGGCAGCCTTGTATGAGAGCTGGTCCATCCCGTTCTCTGTGCTCCTGGTCGTGCCGCTGGGTGTGATCGGCACCGTCGTCGCTACCTTGCTTCGGGGGTTAGGCAATGACGTGTTCTTCCAAGTCGGTCTTCTGACCACGATCGGATTGGCAGCGAAGAATGCAATCTTGATCGTTGAGTTCGCCAAAGATCTGGTGCAGCGCGACGGGATCAGCTTCGTCGATGCAGCGGTGCAGGCTGCTCGACTGCGGTTGCGACCCATCATCATGACTTCATTGGCCTTCACTGTAGGTGTCATTCCCCTGGCCGTGGCGACGGGCGCCAGTTCTGGCAGCAAGCATGCGATTGGCACCGGCGTGATCGGCGGCATGGTGACTGCGACGGCCTTGGCCGTGTTCTTTGTTCCGTTGTTCTTTGTCGTGGTGGCTACGTTCTTTCAAAAGAAGGCGAAATAGGGCTTCGAATGTTCAGTGTCCGCCGGTGCGCAAAGCCGCACCGGCGTTTCGCAGAACGCCTTTCGAGTGACCACTGGCTGCCAGAGTGGTTACCACCCAACTCTGGAGAGACGCGACATGAGCGACTGGATTCCAGCCATTATTTTAATGCAAGCAGAATCTGAGCTGCCACAGGCGGACGAAGAGCCCCGTAACAAACATGTGGAGGTGATTAATGCGTTGATGCATAGACCACACCTAGAGAGAACATTAGGCCGGACGTTCCTACTGCCCCAAGTATTCAGTGATCCTGCCGATAGCGTATCGGATGGGGGCGGACAGGCACAGGGTATGCTTCTTTCACTGTTTAGAGCACTCCTGGCTGAGACTCAGGGCGACGCAGAAGGTGGCTGCTGGATACTGACACTGAGTCGTCGACAAAACCTAGATTGCGGACCAAAAGCGCAAATGGCGCTGTTGCCGATACCCGTCCGGTTTGGGCCCTATTGCTACCAAGACAAGCCCCCTCAGGTTGAGGCCGGTGGCAAGACATCAGCATTGACGCCGTCGGAAGCAAGGCTTCTTGAGGTTCTTTTGCTTCGAGCAGGTCAAGTGGTTGGTCGGGCCGAGTTGCTCAGCGCGGTGGCCCCTCTGCAATCGGATGAAAGGGCAGTGGACCGCGCTGTATGTCGCCTGAGACGGAAGTTAAGTGCGGTGGATGAGCCCCACGCGAACATCCTTCGCACAGCACGTAGGAGGGGATACATCATCCACGCAGGCAGGAGCGAAACCCGAACCATGCGTTGAAGTCCTGAAAAGAAAGGTGCTTTCCGCATCCTCTCAAGATGCACGACGGACATGAAGACTACTTTTGGATCGTCGTGGGAATCAATATGGTCAAGTTTGTTAGGGTATGCCGTCCCCGCTGATTGCATCGACCTCGGCCCATTAGAGGACATAGTATGTTGCCGATTACGCTGGTCATCTGTGGAGTAGCCGCCTACCTCACTCAAAAATATCTAGCTGATGAGCCGGTGTGGCTGAGAATTGTCATCTACACCGCGCTTTTTGCAGTCGCATTGGTCGTTTGGATTCGCAATCCTTGGATTGGCGCCTGAGCACGCGAACAACGCACATTTTTATAGTCAAGCTGCTGCGTAGTTGCAGCGGGTGCTGACATGGAGGATGACTGCTAGATCAGGCAACTCTGGTTGATGACGCTGAGCCCGTTGCTGCTTAGTGGGAACAGCCCCTCCCTGAGAGCCGATCCTTCGGTTCATTGTCCTTCGCCGGCGACGGTAAGGCGGCAGGGCGGCCTGCTTCGCTACATTGTAAGTAAGGCTCTGACATGGCTTGGCGTTCTGCTATGTATTTTTATAGGCAAGCCTTGCACAGCAATTACAAACGAATTGCATTGAGCAATTGTCGGCGGTCATGATGCGTTGTTGCTGGTTGGAGCCCTTGATGCTCGTTCGCAACGGCCTCAAGCAGCTTGTCCACTTCGTACGACAGCGTCAGTAGCGCATCGAGCTTCGCCTTGCTGTCGAAAATGTGGCGTGTGCCGTCAGGGACTTCCAAAAGCTTGGCTTTTTCAGGGTTGCGATAGAGGTAATCGAGGTGGCGTTGCGTCTCCGCCAAGATGGCAAGTTCGAAGGTGTAGCCCATTCGAAGTGCAGCCAGGTCGGCGTGATACATGATGCCGGCAAGGTCGAAGCTGGGTAAGGCAATCTCTAAATCTGAATCTGCCTTGATGTTCTTGACCAGGCGAATTGCTTTTTTAAGCGAGCCTAAAGTAACAGTGTCTCGGTCTGTCACGGCCTTGATGTGCTTGAAGGGGTAGTTGGTCATCGTGGAATTGATCTTCCGATCCAAAATGACAACGCCACGATCATGCATAGCGCCGGTTTGCTGGTAAGCGGTCGTCTCATGCCAATGGGATGGCACAACGTCAACCGAGCGAGCAAGTGATCCGCCTGAGATCTTGATGGCCTTGCTGCCTGAGGTGTCAATGGTTGCTGCATGAAACGCCTTGGCGAGTGCTGGCTCCTCCTCAGCTCTGAGATCTTTAAGCTGTTGCAACGAGGTTCGCGTTGTCGGAGAGTAGGCTCCGGCTAGGGCCTGAATCCCGTTGGGGTTGTAGGTGTAAAACTGCCCAGAGATCAGGGTGAGCAGATCGACATCGCTGACTCCGCGTATGTGGACATTCAGTGGCACAGAGCCTTGCAGGTGAAATTCAAGCCTGAAACCATCGATACGCTTTTCAAGCTGGTTTGCCACGCGCATGGCCGTTTCTTTGCTGATGCGCGTGTAGTCCGCATCGACCTCCTGCATGGCGCCCAACGCGTAGCGCGTATTGGGCTTGTCGACTGCTTTGGTTTCCCAGCTTTCTTGTTTGGCGATCTTGCCGAAATAGTCGGCAAGCGCAGCACTGTCTTGCGCCAGAAGGTCCAGGCGGTCATCGCCACGGCGTCGTGATTTCAGTGCCGAAAGCCGATCATTTACAGTCCTTGCCATTACTGCCTCCTAAGGGTGAGCGTGCCCGACGAGTGACGACCGTCACCGTTGAAATAGTCCCCCTTGCCTGTCTTCAAGTCTTTGGCAAAGATCAGTTTTGCAAAGCCGCGATGGGCGCTGAGCTCCGTCTGGCCAGGCTTTGGTTCATTCCTGTAGCTGTAAAGGAGGACAAAGCCCTCGATGGCGTCAGACAGCAGTCCGGCAACATCACTGTTGGACTTGGACAAGCCGGCATCGAGGTGGATGCGCACCTTGTCCCAATCTTGCGTGATCGTCATCGTTCCCTGCCAATCAATGGCGAGTGAGTCAGGGCGCGGGAAGGGATGGCCCTCACAGATCCAAGTGCCGGAAAGATCGGCGACCTTCAACCATCCTGCAACAAGTGGCACACGCCAGATCCAGCGACGGAAGATCAGATAGAGAGCGGTATAGACGGTGCCCGCACCAATCAGAGAGAGGATAACGGGCGGCAGGTTCGTGCTGAGCCCAAACTGCTTTGCAAGGTCGACTGCTTGAAGGAGCACCCAGACCAAGAGACCTGAAACGACCGAAGCCGTTCGCGTCAGATACTTGCCAATGTCCGCCCGATTAACCCCGCCCCGCACCACATACTCATGATCCATTTGAGTCCCCCGACTGTGCATAGGCGCACGATATCGGGAAATTGTCGCAAGAGGTGCGACCGAGCGCTTTCTAAGCGAGGCCGATAGGCCGGGCAAGGGAATGCGCTTTGACTGAGTGGAAGCCCCCGGATGAGGCCGGCGACGGCCAACAGGCTCCGCACCAAGAGCTAGCGACCGGGGACTGGCGGGGACTCTCGCGAAGGAGCGACTTGGTCGGGGCAGGCGCTGACGAACGTGGACCCACCTGATGTAGCGGCGGTGTAGCGCCAGCCTCAAATGGAGCGTCGTTTGCTGCGCAATCTATAGCAAATACAAGGTCTTGCTGAGCTAACGTGCTTAATGCTTCATGAGCGGGGTGTGCTCGGCGGTTCCCTTGCTGTCTTTGGACTTCGGTTTTGAATCGGTGGTGTGCAAGCAACGTCCTTACGGGAACGGAGGGGTGACGCGGGAACGACCCGTCGCCAGCAGGAGGACAAGTTTAAGCGCTGTTGGGCGCCGGAAGGCCGTTGGAGAGGGCGCCGGGGGGTGTTTTGCGGGGCGCGCGGATGGGCCCGAAATTGTGCTTGACAGCCATCGGGCCAGGCTCCATCTTGCGCCGTCCGTTCAAGCGATTCCGGGTGTTTCGCACACCGTGGGGCCGGTTGGAACGGGGGGAGATTCAGGGACGAAATCCGGGGAAGCACATGGCTGAATCAAGGCCGACTCTTGCTGTAGTCGATGCGCCGCCCGACGTGGCTGCCGCCGATGTGTCCCACGACCTGGGTTTGTCTGGCCTGGTACTGCTCGCGCAGTTCCACGGGGTGGCAGCCGATGCGCGCCAGCTGGCCCACCAGTTCGGCCGCGTGGGCGAGCCGTTCGACGACACCACGCTGCTGCTGGCGGCCAAGCAGCTCGGCCTGAAGGCCAAGATGGCCTCCATCGCCGCCGACCGCATCGAGAAGGTGGCTCTGCCGGCGCTGGCCTGGCAGCCCGACGGCGAGCATTTCATCGTCGCCAAGGTGAATGGCACACAGCTGCTGGTCCACGACCTGCGCCAACGACGGCAGCAGGTGATGAGCGCCGAACAGTTCGCCGAGCGTTATGCGGGCCGTCTGATGCTGCTGGCCTCGCGCGCCTCGGTGCTGGGCGAGCTGGCCAAGTTCGATTTCCGCTGGTTCGTGCCGGCGGTGGTCAAGTACCGGCGCATCCTCGGCGAGGTCTTCATCGTCTCGCTGTTCATCCAGCTGTTTGCACTGATCACGCCGCTGTTCTTCCAGGTGGTGATGGACAAGGTGCTGGTGCACCACGGCATGACCACGCTGGAAGTGGTGGCGGTGGGCCTGGTGGCGATCGCCGCGTTCGACGTGCTGCTCAACGGATTGCGCACCTACGTGTTCGCGCACACCACCAGCAAGATCGACGTGGAACTGGGGGCACGGCTGTTCCGCCACATCCTCAACCTGCCGCTGGCCTACTTCGAGTCGCGCCGGGTCGGGCAGACCATCGCCCGCGTGCGCGAGCTGGAGAACATCCGCAACTTTCTGACCGGGCCGGCGCTGACCTCGGTGCTGGACCTGCTGTTCACCGTGGTGTTCCTGGCGGTGATGTTCTATTACAGCGTCTGGCTGACCCTGATCGTGGTGATCTCGTTGCCGATCTACGCGATCTGGTCGGCGGCGATCACCCCGGTACTGCGCCGGCGGCTGGACGAGAAGTTCGCCCGCGGTGCGGAGAACCAGTCGTTCCTGATCGAGACCATCAACGGTATCGGTACGGTCAAGGCCACGGCGGTCGATCCGCGCATGGCGCGCACCTGGGATACCCAGCTGGCCGGCTACGTCGGTGCCGGCTTCCGTGTGACCCGGCTGGCGAACATCGGCCAGCAGGGCATCCAGCTGGTGCAGAAGCTGGTGGGCGTGGCGATCCTGTTCTTCGGCGCCAAGCTGGTCATCGACGGCAAGCTGTCGGTCGGCCAGTTGATCGCCTTCAACATGCTGTCCGGCCAGGTGTCCGCGCCGATCCTGCGCCTGACCCAGCTCTGGCAGGACTTCCAGCAGGTCGGCATCTCGGTCGAGCGCCTCGGCGACATCCTCAACACGCGCACCGAGATTCCGGGCAGCCGCATGGCGCTGCCGCCGATCAAGGGCCAGGTGACGTTCGAAAACGTCGGCTTCCGCTATCGCCCGGATGCGGCCGAAGTGCTGGCCGGCATCGACCTGGACATCGCCCCGGGCGAAGTGATCGGCATCGTCGGCCGTTCCGGCTCGGGCAAGAGCACGCTGACCAAGCTGGTGCAGCGCCTGTACGTGCCCGAGCGCGGCCGCGTGCTGATCGACGGCAACGACCTGGGCGTGGCCGACCCGGCCTGGCTGCGCCGGCAGCTGGGGGTAGTGCTGCAGGAGAACTTCCTGTTCAACCGCAGCATCCGCGAGAACATCGCGCTGGCCGACCCGGGCATGGCGCTGGACCGGGTGATCCGTGCCGCCACGCTGGCCGGTGCCCATGACTTCATCCTGCAGCTGCCCGAGGGCTACGACACGCTGGTGGGCGACAACGGCACCGGCCTGTCCGGCGGCCAGCGCCAGCGCATCGCCATCGCGCGTGCGCTGGTCACCAACCCGCGCATCCTGATCTTTGACGAAGCCACCAGTGCGTTGGACTACGAGTCCGAGCACGCGGTGATGCAGAACATGCGCGCCATCTGCCAGGGCCGTACCGTCCTGATCATCGCCCACCGCCTGTCCACGGTGCGCCATGCCAACCGCATCGTGGTGGTGGAGAAGGGCCGCATCGTCGAGTCCGGCCGCCACGAGGAGCTGGTCGACCGGCCCGGTGGCCAGTACGCACACCTCTACAAGCTGCAGCAGGGGACGGCATGAAACACATTTTCGGCGCCGCCGGGGAGTTCCTCCGGCGCTATCGGCATGCCTTCGGCGCGGCTTGGAAGGTCCGCCGGCAGATGGATCCCCCACAACGCAACGAGGACGAGCTGGCCTTCCTGCCGGCGCAGCTGGAACTGGTGGAACGCCCGAGTTCGCCGGCTGCGCACTGGACCATGCGGATCATCATGGGGTTCTTCTGCGTCGCGCTGCTGTGGGCGATCGTGGGCAAGCTGGACATCGTGGCGGTGGCCCCGGGCAAGACCGTGGTCGGCAGCCGTACCAAGGTGATCCAGCCGGCGGAGACGGCGGTGGTCCGGCGCATCATGGTGCGGGATGGGCAGCTGGTGAAGCAGGGTGACCTGCTGGTCGAACTGGACGCCACGGCGACCGGCGCCGATTACCGGCAGGCCGACGAGGCGCTGGTCAACGCGCGGCTGGCCGAGCTTCGCCACGAGGCGATGGCCGATGGCCTGGACAGCGGCCGTCTGCCGCCCGCGCCCGCGGCGGAACCGGGGCTGCCCGAGGAGGAGCTGCAGGCGACCTGGCAGCTGGTTGCCAGCGATTTCGCCTCATTCCAGGCGCAGCAGCAGCGGCTGCAGACCACGGTGGCGCAGCAGCGCGCGCAGCTGCAGACGGTGCGCACGCAGATCGCGCCGCTGGAGCAGAGCCTGGCCATCGCCCGGGAGCGGGTGGCCGATCTTGAGCAGTTGCTGGAGGGCAACTTCGTGAGCCGCCACGAGTACCTGGCGCGCAAGCAGGAAATGGTGGAGATGCAGCGCGCGCTGGTAGCGCAGCAGGCGCAGCTGATCGAGTCGCAGACGGCAATTGCCGGTGCGCAGGAAGAACTCCGGGTGATGCAGGCCGACATCCGGCAGAAGACGTACGACGGGCTGCGCCAGGCGCGCGAGCAGATCGGCCAGTACACGCCGCAGCGTGACAAGACCCGCCAGCGCGACCGGCAGATGCTGCTGCGCGCGCCGGTGGACGGCACGGTGCAGCAGCTGGTGGTGCATACCGTGGGCGGTGTGGTCACCCCGGCGCAGGCGTTGATGGCCATCGTGCCCAGCGAAGAGCATCTTGAGGTCGAGGCCACGGTGCTGAACAAGGACATTGGCTTCGTCCGGCCCGGCCAGCGCGCCACGGTGAAGATCGAGAGCTTCCCGTACACCCGCTATGGCTACCTGGAGGGCATCGTCGAGACGGTGTCCCACGATGCCGCGCAGGACGAGAAGATGGGCCTGGTGTTCCCCGCACGGGTGAAGCTGCGCGATGCCAGCCTGATGATCGACGGCGTCAAGGTGGCGCTGACGCCGGGCATGAGCCTGAGCGTGGAGATCAAGACCGGCAAGCGCCGGGTGATCGACTACCTGCTCAGCCCGTTGCGGCAGCATGGCAACGAAGCGTTGCGGGAACGATGAGGCCGATGCCCGATGCGCGCTCGACGCCTGCTCACTGCCGTGCTGCTGTGGCTGCCGCTGCTGGCGGCGTGTTCGCGCGAGCCGCAGGCCACCGCCCGCCAGGCGCCTGCTGACCACGCACGTTTCGAGCACGGCGTGCTCGTGTTCTGTGGCCAGGCCTTTCGGCTGGGCGACGGCGAGCGCTGGCCCGGCGATGCACAGGTGTCATCGATGTTCAGCATCGGCGACACCACGTTGACCCTCGAGGCGACCGGCACCACCGCCGCGCTGAACCTCGATCTTGGCAAGGCGGTGCCGCGTACCCCCACGGCCGCACCGCTGTCGGGCCAAGTCGCCATCGTGCTGAACTGCGACGCCCCCGCGAACCGCGCGCTGACCGATCCAGCGCGTGGGCAGTGGGACGCGCGGATTCCGCTTCCCGATCTGGACCTGCTGCAGCTGCGCGGCGGCCCGCACGCCGACCCGGCCGGACAGCACGTCTACGTGCCGTTGCGCACGCCGTGGCGGATGCCCGACGGCGCGCCGTATGTGCTGACCTGTTTCCGCGATGCGCAGGACCGGCCGGTCCGGTGCAGCGCTCGATTCAAACGGGCGCGCGTCTCCATTTCCTACACCTACCCGGCGGCCGCCAACCTCGGCCGCTGGAAGGACATCGATCTGCTGGTCCGCGACATCCTCGACATCAAGGAGTGATTCATGGCTGTGTTTACCCTGGAACAGATTGACTACATCACCGAGCGTCTGGCCCAAGGGGCCGGCCCGGTGCAGTTCAGCGATGCCTATCTGACCATTGCCGGGTTCCTCGAGGGGCAGGCCGGTGCGGAAGCGGTGCGGCTGTGGTTCCTGGGCGCCGCGCAGGCGAACGGCAACACGGGGCCGTACGCGGAGGTGATCCGCGGTTACACCAAACGCCAGGCCGAGCTGCGGGGCGTGTCCGTCACCGATCAGCTGATGCAGGAAGCCTCCAACGAGGTGGCCCGGCGCGTGCTCACCCAGATCCGCGACCAGGGGCAGCTCTCGCTGCTGGATATCGCCAACAGCGATGCCCCGGGCGTGGGTGAGACCGTGTTCCCGGACAAGGTGGGCGACACGGTGTTCGACGTGAACTCGGCGTGGGCCGGTTCCCTGCTGTTCCTGCCGCTGGGCTCCAACCAGTCCTGGCGTCTGTTCTCCGCCGGCGCGGCCAATGCGGTGGACACCCTGGATGACTGGAAGAACATCCTGTTCGCCTACGATTCGTTCGTGCATGCGATCCGGTCGGTCAACGCGCCGGTGATCAACGGCAGCGAGATCGACCTGTTCATGCCCGGTCTGTCGCTGATGATCCAGAACGAGCATGTGATCGACGCGGGGCTGATCTTCAACGACCTGCCGGTGGGTACGTGGATGGAGCTGGCGGGCGATGTGGCCAGCAACCTGACCCGTTCCAGCGACTACGCGTTCGGGCCCAAGCTCGCCACCATGTTCAAGGGCACAGTGCTGGAAGCGCCGTTTGCCACCATCGGCGCCTACGGCATGGCCGAGACGGTCAACATGCTGTTCAGCGCGTACCTCGGTCGCCCCGAGCGCAGCGTGACCGACGCCAACTACGCGGCCTCGTTGACCCAGTTCTTCGCGCAGCTGACCCCGGCCCAGACCCAGTCACTGGAGATCCGCTTCCTTGGCGGTCTCAATGCAACCCAGCTGCAGCAGCAGGCGCTGGGCGACATCCGCGTGCGCAACGCGCTGGCGAGCCTGTCGGTGTTCGCGCTGCAGCCGCTGGACAGCCGCGCCGACGCGCTGGCGCTGTACGACGAGGCGAGTGGCGAGGGCAGCATCACCCAGGAATGGATCCAGTCGCGCAGCACGTTCATGAGCTTCCTGGACATGTACCGCAGCGACCGCGAGACCGACGGGGTGCTCAGTCTGACCGCGGTCCCGCTGGGCGATCTGCTGTTCAAGGCGCGGGCCGGCAGCACCGACATCGACCTGATGGTCGATGGCCTGGACCTGGGGCTGATCAAGGCGCGCCGCATCCACTTCGGTGGCGATGCGGCCGACCTGCTGGTCGGCGGCGACGGCAACGACCGTCTGTTCGGCGGCGCCGACGATGACTCGATCACCGCCGGCGGCGGCGACGACTACCTGGAAGGCGGCACCGGCGGCGACCTGCTCAACGGCGGCAGTGGCGTGGACACGCTGATCGGCATGTCCGGCAACGACGTGCTGATCGGTGGCGACGGCAATGATCGCCTCGAAGGCGGCCTGGGCTTCGACCGCTACGAATTCGGCACGAGCGGGGAGCTGGTGGCCAACCAGAAGGACGTCATCCGCGACCTCGACGGCCAGGGCGAGATCGTGTTCGGCGGCGTCGTGGTGGGCGCGATGCAGCGGTTGGGCAAGGACGCCTGGGAATCGGCGGACAAGCGTTTCCGCGCCGTGGTCGCCACGGTCGGCACGGCCTACCACCTGACGGTGATCGACACCCAGACCAACAACCGCGTCGAGATCGAGCGGTGGACGCAGGGTGGATTGGGGCTGACCCTGCCGGGCATGGGCGAGGCCTTCCAGCCGCTGGGCGTCAATGCGCATTCCAAGTGGGACGGTGACGAGATTCCCGAGCTGGGCGTCATCAACGGTGTGTTCCAGGGTACCGACACCCCCACCGCGTACTACACCGGATTCGGCAGCGACACCATCACCGCCGGCAACGGCATCGACATGATCAACGGTGGGTCGGGCAGCGACATCATCAATGCCGGCGGCGGCAACGACCTCATTGTGGAGGTGGCCAAGACCGCGCGTCGCCTGGAGTACTGGCCGTCCGACAACCTGCCCGGTGAACAGCTGGCCAGCGGCCTGGGCTTTGTGATCCGCAAGCAGAGTGGTGACGCGTCGGATGCACGCACGTACTACTCGGATATCTACTTCGGTGTCGTCGGCTCGCACAATGCGAGCATGGGTGGCGGCCCGGAATGGTTCCCCAACCCGGAGCTGTTCGCCGACGGTGGCGACATCATCGATGCCGGCGCGGGCTCGGATATCGTCATGAGCGGTGAGGGCGACGACATCGTCAATGGCGGCACCGGAAACGACGTGCTGTTCGGCGGGCACGACAACGACATGCTGTTCGGCGATGACGGCGACGACCTCATCCGCGGTGATCTCACCCAGGGAACGCTGGCGTACTCGCAGTTCCAGAACCTGTCCTCGCGCGCCAGACACGACGGCAACGACTACATCGACGGCGGTGCCGGCAATGACGAACTGTGGGGCGACGGTGGGCACGACCAGATCTGGGGCGGGCAGGGCGACGACGTCATGCTCGGCGATACCAAGGAACTGGAGGCGGCCCGCCACGGCAATGATGTGCTGCACGGCGGCGATGGGCAGGACCGGATCTGGGGTGGCGGTGGCCACGATGTGATCGACGGCGATGCCGGTGATGACATCATTTTCGGTGATTTCGTCACCAGCGAGCTGGCCCTGCAGCACCACGGCAACGACCGCATCAACGGCGGCGCCGGCATGGACTACATCGACGGCCAGGGCGGCGACGACCTGATCGACGGTGGCGACGGCGCCGACACGCTGGTGGGTGGGGCGGGCAACGATACGATCAGTGGCGGCGCCGGCTACGACATCATTGCCGGCGATGCTTTGGACAGCGATGCGGCCGAGCATGGCAACGACGTGATCGATGCGGGGGATGGCAACGACGTCGTGGCCGGCATGGGCGGCGACGACGCCGTGCTGGGCGGCAACGGCGATGATGACCTGTTCGGCGATGACGAATTCAACCTCCACACGGGCAACGACGCGTTGTATGGCGAGGCCGGCAACGACTACCTGGATGGTGGTCGTGGCGATGACCGGCTCGACGGCGGCACCGGCAACGACACGCTGATCGGCGGCCAGGGCAACGACATCTATGTGATCGCCCGCGGTGATGGCATCGACACCATCCAGCAGCTGGCCGCCGCCGACGCCGGCAACGACCAGGTGCGCTTCACCGGCGCGACCCTCAGCCAGGCGGTGCTCCGCCGTAATGGCGATGCCCTGGTGGTGGAACTGGGCGCCGATCAGACCGTGCGTCTGGAAGGCTTCCTGGCCAACACGGGGTCGGCCCACACGCTGGTCTTCGCCGATGGCCAGACGCTGAACCGGGCGGCGGTGATGGCGCTGGTGAACACGGCCACGCCCGGCGCGGACCACCTGCTCGGCGGCAACGGCAATGACGAGCTGCATGGCGAAGGCGGCAACGACCGCGTCGAGGGCGGTGCAGGCAACGATGCCCTGTACGGCGAGGACGGCAATGACATCCTGCTCGGCGGCGAGGGCAACGACCACCTGCGCGGTGGCGCCGGCGACGATGTCCTCGACGGCGGTGCGGGCACCGACACGCTGGACGGCGGCGCCGGCACCAACACCTACCGCTATGGCTCCGGCTACGGCAGCGATGTGATCAAGGCCAGCGACCCGACGGAAGTCCGGATCGTGAACCTGGTCGATTTCTTCGGGCCGGACGGGCTGCTGTTCGGCGTTGAAGCCGGCGCGCTGCGGATCACCACCGACAATGGAGAATCGCTCACCATCGAGAAGTACACCGGCAACGACAGCGTGCCGGTGAAGATCTACTGGGCCGATGGTCGGGAGCTTGAGGCCGCGGAGATGTGGAGCGGCGGCAACCGCATCTTCCTGCACGGCTACGACGACCAGGCCATCCACGGCTACGGCGGCGATGACTGGATCTGGACCGGCTATGGGGCCGATACGCTGTATGGCGATGAAGGCGACGACACGCTGGTGGCCGACCTGAACGATGACGTGGTGTTCGGCGGCACGGGCAACGACCTCATCTACGGCGACGGCTACGACGTTGTCATGGAACACCCGTCAGGCGGGGACGACAGGCTCTACGGCGGCGAGGGCGACGACACGATCATCGCCAGCGCCGGCAACGATCTTCTGTATGGCGGCCAGGGCAACGATACCCTGCGGGCCGGGAGTGGCGACGACTACCTGGAAGGCGGTATCGGCAACGACCACATGTTCGGCAACGATGGCAGCGATACCTTCCGCTTCAGTGCCGGCGATGGGTGGGATACGGTGCACGACTACGGCTGGAACGCCAGCGATGTTGATCGCATCGTGTTCGATGACACGGTCTCGGCCGCGGACATCGTGGTGACCCGGAGCACTCGCGACGGAGCCCACCTGACCCTGGTGAACCTGAAGACCGGCGACCGTCTGACCATCGACGGGTTCTTCGACACCTCAGGCCCCGATGGTTTCCAGCGCATCGAGGCAGTGATGTTCGCCGACGGCACGGTGTGGACACCACAGATCCTGCGCGAGATGTACATGCAGGGCTCGCAGTTTGACGACAACCTGTTGGGCCACTACGGCAACGGGGATGTCATCGACGGTGGCGTGGGGCATGACCGCATCACCGCGCTCGATCACGACGACACCCTGCGCGGAGGCTCCGGCAACGACCTGCTCAGCGGCGGCAGCGGCAACGACATCCTGGAGGGCGGCAGCGGCAACGACATGCTCATCGGTGATGCCGGCAACGACCGCTACCGCTTCGGCATCGGCTCGGGTCTGGATTTCATCCGCAACGGCAGCGGCCTGGCCGACGACCTCGACGTGATCGAGCTGGGGGCCGGCATCGGTGTCGCCGATGTGCGGGTGGCGCGCTCGGGCAACGCCCTGGTGATCGACCTGCCAGGGTCGGAGGATCGCCTGATGGTGCTCAATCACTTCGGTGAGGACGGCTACTACGGGGGTGCGGTGGATGCACTTCACTTCGCTGACGGTACGGTGTGGACGGCTGCCGACATCCTGCAGCACCTGGGCCCGGAACTGGAGGCGATTTCGGTGGAGTACGACGGGTGGCGCTACACCGACCACAGCGGTGGGCCGGCCTACTACATCGGGGTCCAGGACGCGCAGGGCCCCTTCCAGGGCGACGCATCGGCATCCACCCTGTTCGACGTCGGCAAGATGATACTCAACCGCCAGGCGGGTCTGAGCAACATCTACCTGTACGGCGGGTCGGTCGCCGACACCTACGTGTTCGGTCTGGGGTATGGCAGCCACATCGTCGAGGACCAAGGTGGCGTCGACGTGCTGCGTTTCAACCTCGAGATCGCCCCGGGCGACCTGGCGGTGATGCGCTACGGCGATGAGCTGTTCGTCCGCTTGAACGCGGAAGACAGCCTGCGGATTCCGGATTACTTCGCCGGCCGCAACGCGATCGAGTCGTTCCGCTTCGCCGATGGCACGGTCTGGGACGCTGCGGCAATTGCCCAGCGCGTGGTGCTGGGCGACGTGACCGCCACGGGTACCCAAGGCAACGACACACTGATCGGCGGTGAGGGCAATGACCACCTGTACGGTCTGGGCGGCAACGACGTGCTCGAGGGCGGCGCGCGCGCCGACCTGCTCGACGGCGGCGAAGGGGCCGACATCATGCGCGGTGGCGACGGCAGCGATACCTATGTCGTCGACAACGTGGGCGACAGGGTGATCGAGACGTTCGTGTGGGGTGCCAGCGAGATCAGCATCAACACCGTGCGCGCCAGCATCGATTACGTGCTGGGTGAGCAGCTGCACTGGCTGGTGCTGGAAGGCACCGGCAACCTGAGCGGCACCGGCAACGAGGAGGCCAACGTGCTCATCGGCAATGCCGGCAACAATCTCCTGCGCGGCGCTGCGGAAGACGCATGGTCCTCGCAGCCCGACTGGATCGACGGCGGCGCGGGCAACGACGAGCTGATCGGCAACGCGGGTGACGACACCCTGATCGGCGGCACCGGCGCCGATGTCATGCGCGGTGGCAACGGACGCGACTTCTACGTGGTCGATGATGCCGGCGACCTGGTGATCGACGACGGTGCCGACGACGAGGTGCCCCAGACCTTCGCACGCAGTGCACCGCAGGCGTCGCTGACCGGCACGGGCGATGCGGCCGTCGACGCAGGCTTCAGCATCCCGACGCCCGGCGCCCACCCCTTGCGCGAGGGCGATACCGTGGCGGCCAGCATCGACTACACGCTGGGCGAGACCATCGAAGCGCTGCAGCTGTTCGGGCAGGCCATCCGCGGCACCGGCAACGCGCTGGACAATGCGCTCGCGGGCAACGGGTTGGACAACGTGCTGTCCGGGCTGGCTGGCAATGACGCGCTATGGGGCGACGCCGGGGCCGATACCCTGTACGGCGGCGATGGCCAGGACGCGCTCTATGGTGAGCGGGGCAACGATCGGCTGGTGGGTGGTGACGGCGACGACTTCTACGGGTTCAATGCGGGCGAGGGCGACGACATCATCGACAACGTCGACGCCTACGGCACCGACGAGCTCGGCATCCGCGGCGCTACCTTCGACCAGATGACGTTCCGCCGCGACGGCGACAACCTGGTGGTGGCACTGGACGACGACCAGGGCAGCGTCACGCTCACCGACTGGTACGTTGACGCGGCCAACCGTGTGGACTACCTCTCCGACGGCGACTGGAATGTGCTCACCGCCGACGAGGTGGAGGCGCGGGTCGCAGCGGGCCGTGCTTCCGCCGTGCCGGACAGCGGCGCACACGCAGACGGCGCCTCGGAACTGAGCCGGTTGGTGATGGCGATGTCCGATGGCCGTTGGAGCCGCCCGGACGCCGCCGATGGGCTGCTGCCCACCGAACCGGCGTACCCGCGGACGCTGCTGGCAACGCCGTAACCGCACCGCACCGCACCGCGCTCTATGGGCGCGGTGCGCGCTGCGGGCCGAGCCGCCAGATCGCCAGCCCGCCATACAGCACCACCAGCCCGGCCAGCGTCCACAGCTCCCGGGCGACGTCGGCCAGCGTGGCCTCCATCTGGTTCATGCGGACCACCAGATTGATGCCCGAGGTAGTGGGCAGCAGCTGCGACAGGGCGACCAGCGCGCGCGGCGATGCGATCGCCGGCCACGACAGATTGGCCAGGAAGAACAACGGAATGGAACAGGCGATGACGTACTGGAACGCGCGTTCGCGGGTACGGAAGAAGCTGCCGATGAACAGTCCGAACGCGACGGTGGCGGCGATGAACAGCGCGCCGCCCACCACCACACCGCCGGGATTGCCGCCACGCGGATAGTCCTGCACCCAGGCGGTGAAGCCAACGTAGTAGAGCAGGCCCAGCATGCCGATCAGCCAGAAGCCCACGGCCATGCCGGACAACGTCGACAGATCGAAGCGCAGGCGCCGGCCCAGCGCCAGGCGGCGCGTGCCCAGCAGCACACCGATGCCCATCAGCAGGGTCTGGTGGACGATGAGTTCGGCCACCCCGGCGACGATGGCGCTGCCGTACCCCTCGTGGGTGTTGTACAGCGGGCGCTGCACCAGGCGGATCGGCGGCGGCTGCGGCGGGCCCATGAAGGCGGCCTGCGCGACGGCGGCATCGCGGCCGAAGGCACCCAGCGCCTCGGCCACACCGGCCAGCACCCAGCTGGCACGGCCCAGGTAGGCGCCGTTGCCGATCAGCACCAGTTCGCCACTGCCGCCGCGCAGGATGTCGCGCTCCAGCCGGTCGGGGATGAGCAGAATGCCTTCGGCATGGCCGGCTTCGAGCACGCGGCGGGCCTGGTCCAGGCTGGCCGGCTGGCCGACGATGCGCACCGCGTTGAGCGCGTCCACCCGGCGCAGCAGTTCGCGGCTGGTGGCGCTCTGGTCCAAGTCGACCACCACGATCGGCAGGTTGCCGGCGACCTGGTGCCGGTAGGCGGCCGGATAGAAGAACGAGTACAGCACCACCGCGCCGATCATCACCACCAGCGCATAGCGGTCGGTGAGGACCGCGCGCAGGGTCTGGCGCAGGCTGTCCCAGACCCAGGTCACGGCGACACGCCGTGGGCAGGTGCGGCAGGGCGCGGGGCGCGAGCGGCGACGATCAGACGCCAGCCACCGATGCCGCCGGCGACCAGGACCATCAGCGTCAACGTGGCCAGCGGCCACAGCGACACCGCCCCCGGGGCGCCAACGAACTGCTGCTGGGTCTGCAGCTTCACGTACGCGGTCAGTGGCAGCAGCAGGTTCCAGACACGGGTGAACAGCGGCGCGTCGATCACCGGGAAGGTGGCGCCGGAGAACGCCAGCGCGGTGCCCAGCGACAGGCCCACTACCGACAACGCGGTGCCCATGTCGCGGGTCAGGCCGACGAACAGGACCGCATAGGCCGCACAGGCCAGGTAGAACAGCGGCTGTGCGAGCAGCAGGAGCAGCAGGCTGCCGGCCACGCCATCGCCGCGCAGGTAGGCCAGATACAGCACGCCGGCGGCGCCGTACAGCGCGAACAGGGCGACATACGGCATCAGCTTGCCGGCGAGCGCCGCCCACGGCGCGTCGCCCAGCCAGGTGGCAAGCGTGCCGTCGCGCACTTCGCGGCCGACGCTGCTGGCGGCGGCCAGGGCGAGCACCAGCGACAGGACCGCCGGGAAGATCAGCGGCAGCAGGAACAGCTCGTAGCTGCGGGCCGGGTTGTAGAGAATCTCCGACTGCACCCGGATGGGCGCGGCGCGCAGCTTGGCCGGGCCGACCTGCAGCCCGATCCGCTCCTTGAGCAGGCGGGCGTTCCAGGCGCCGACCGCGTCGGTGACGTCACGTGCGGCGGACTGGCCGGTGGTCAGGTAGCTGGCGTTGTAATACGCCAGGACCGTGCCTTCGCCGCCACGCAGCGCCTGCCGGGTGGCGTCGCGTGGCACCAGCACCACGGCGAATACGTCCAGCCGGCGCAGCTGGGTCTGGGCGTCGGCCAGGGTGGCCGGCTGGGAGGCGACGGCCAGCCCGGGGCTGGCATCGAGCATGCGCGTGAGCAGGCGGCTCTCGGCGCTGTGGTCCAGGTCGACCACGGCGATGGGCACCGCGCGCATCACCGACGCGGAGAACAGCCAGGCCATCACCACCAGCATCAGCAGCGGCAGCACGGTGACCAGCGCCAGCTCGGCGCGGTCGGCGCGCAGGTGCCGCAGTTCGCGGTGCAGCGCGGCGGAGAATCCCGCCCGCAGCGGCGGCTTCATCCCTGTGGCCACGCGAACAGCACGCTCATGCCCGGGCGGAAGCCCTCGATGCGGTCCACCGCGCGCACCCGGATCTCGAAGCTGCGCACGTCGTAGCCGGACGACTGACGGGTGCTGCGCCAGGTGGCGTAGTCACCGGCCGGATTGATGAAGTACACCTCGAAGTCGGCATCGCGGCCGAGCGCGGGAATGCTGCCGCGCAGGCGGCTGCCGATCTTCAGCCCCTGCATCTGCGTTTCGCGCAGGTTGACCGACACCCACATGCGGTCGATATCCACGACGGTGAACACCGGATACCCGGCCGGGACCAGTTCGCCGATATCGGCCATGCGCTTGTTGATCTCGCCGGCCACCGGCGCACGCCCGTTGACCTCATCGCGCGCGGCATCCACTTCGGCCACGGCGCCCCGGGCCTGGCGCACCTGGCCCTGCGCGGCGCGCTTGTCCTGGTCGCGCGCGCCGGCCAGCGCCTGGTCGTACTGGGCGCGCGCGGCATTGGCCAGCTCGCGCGAGCTGCGCGACTGGGCCAGTGCCTCATCGCGCTTCTGGCGGCTCATCACGCCCTCGTTGAACAGGTTCTGCACGCGCCGGTAGGTCGCGTCGGCGAGCGTGGCGCCGGCCTCGGCGCGCTTCCAGTTGGCCTGCGCGGCGCGGATGTCCTCGCTGCGCGCGCCTGCATCCGCTTTGTCGGCCACGGCCCGCGCGGCGTCCAGTGCGCCGTGCGCCTGTTCCTCCTTGGCCGACACTTCGGGACTGTCGAGCACGAACAGGACCTGGCCCGCCGTGACCCGATCGCCCTCGCGCACCTTCAGCTCGGCCAACCGCGCGGTGATCTTGGCGGCCACGTTCACCGTATCGGCGTCGGCCATGCCCTGCAGCTGATCGGCCGGTGTCCGCCATGCCAGCCACAGGCCCAGCACCACCACCAGCGCGAGCGCCACCAGGATCAGCGCGCCGGCACGGCGCTTGTTCGGGGGCGGGGCGTCGGCAGGCGCCTGCAATGTGTCATTCATGGTCGATCACCTCGTCCGCACGGCGTCGGAATTCGTCATAGCGGTCCATCTGTCCACTGATCTCCAGCAGTTGCGCCAGCGCCACGTCGTACTGGTAGGCGGCCTGCGCGCGCTCCACGCGGGCACCCCCGAGCCCGAGCCGGGCGTCGATGACATCCAGCGAGGTGGCCTGGCCCTCGCGGTAGGCCAGCTCCTGCAGGCGCAGGTTCTCGCGCGACTGTTCGATGCTGCTGTCGAGCAGCGCGTACTGGTGGCGCGCGGTCTCCAGCTCGTTCCACGCCTTGCGTACGCCGAGCGCCACCTGGTTCTCGGCCTCGCGCAGACCGGCCTCGGCCTGCTCCTGCTGCGCACGCGCGGCGCTGATCTGCGCCGGGCGCGAGCTGGGCGACAGGAAGGTGTATTTCAGGCCGATGCCGAACGCCCAGTCCGGGTCGGTGATCATTTCATCGCGGCGGCGGAAGTCGTACTGACCGAACAGGTAGACGGTCGGCTTGAGCTTGGCCTGCTGCACGCGCACGCCCTGTTCGGCCTGCGCGACCACGGCGCGCAGGCGCGCGATCTGCGGCTGCCGCGCCTGCGCCACGCGCTCGAAGCCGGCCATATCGCCGAGCGGCGCGCGGTGCACGAACAACGGCGAGGTGGGCCGCACCTCGCCGCCGCTGCGCAGCAGGGTGGACAGCGCGGCCTTGAGCGTCTGCAGGTCGTTCAGCGCCTTCTGGTACTCGCGCTCGGCCTTGTCGCGGGCCACGTTGGCCTGCAGCCGCTGGGCGCGGGTGGCAAAACCTTCGCGTTCCAGCTTCAGCGCATCGTCGAGGTGGCGCTGCATGCCATCGCGCACGTCGCGGCGGACGCTCACGGCCTGCTCGGCCAACTGCTGGCCGAAGTAGGCCTGGGCCAGCTGCACGCTCAACGACTGGCGCTGCGCATCGCGCTCGGCGTTGGCCTGCTCGGTGGCGCCGGCCGCGGCCTGCTGGGCGGCGGGAATCAGGCCACCGGTGTACAGCGGCAGCACCGCGGTCACCACCGGGCGGGTGCGCCAGTCGCGCTCGGTGAACTGCAGCGGGGAGTCGATGCCGAATGCCTCGGCCACCGGGGTCAACGACCCCAACGGCAGGGTCAGCGTCTTCTGGAACTGCAGGCGGCGCACCTCGCCGGTGATCTCCGGCAGCCGCAGCAGCCGGGTGGCGTCCTGCAGGTCTTCCTTGTTGCGCACCGATGCATCGGCGGCGGCAAGCGCGTCGGAGACCTGCTCAAGCCGCTCCTGTGACTGACGCCAGTCCAGCGCGGGACTGTCCTGGGCAACGGCGGCGAGCGGCAGGGCGGCGGCCAGCAGTGCCGTGCCAATCCTCCCGGCGATCCTGCGTCGCGCGTTCGTTATGCGCGCCTGCGCTGCATGCCGGCTCACGTTCTGGCGGCTCCCTGCGTAAAAAGTTTGGCAAAAGATAGTGCGCATCGCGTGAAGCCCGGGTCTTTGATGTGGATCAAGGCGCGCCCGACGCCACTGCGTAACATGGGCGGCGCAGGGTATCCCCATCGCTACAGGAGCAGTGCCATGAGCCAGCCGACCGCACCGGGACAAACCGCGGGGGCCGCGCCGCCCTTCGAACACGAGCCGGACAGCACCGGCGGCTACTGGTCCAACCAGCCGCAGAACACGCTGCCGCCGCCGGACATGATGGGGGCCTACATGCGCAACCGGCCGCTGCCGCCGGACGGCGTGGCGCAGCGCAAGGCCTACATCATCGGCACCGGCATCGCGGGGTTGGCGGCGGCGTTCTACCTGATCCGCGACGGCGGCATGCCGCCGGCCAACATCACGCTGGTGGACAGCCTGGATATCGAAGGCGGCTCGCTGGATGGCGCGGGGGATGCCGAGCAGGGCTACCTGATCCGCGGCGGCCGCGAGATGAACTGGAACTACGACAACTTCTGGGACCTGTTCCAGGATGTGCCGGCACTCGAACTGCCTGCCGGCTTCAGCGTGCTCGACG
Source organism: Stenotrophomonas sp. GZD-301 (assembly GCF_049310345.1). Taxonomy (NCBI): domain Bacteria; kingdom Pseudomonadati; phylum Pseudomonadota; class Gammaproteobacteria; order Lysobacterales; family Lysobacteraceae; genus Stenotrophomonas; species Stenotrophomonas sp. GZD-301. The sequence goes on from NZ_JBMOWY010000010.1 coordinate 67,058, forward strand.
AGTACCGCGCGGTCAACGACAACGATCCGAACTGGTCCAAGGCGCGGCTGCTGCACCAGCAGGGCAAGGTCAAGGACTTCACCACCTTCGGGTTGAGCCGGGGCCAGCAATGGGAACTGGTCAAGCTGCTGCTCAAGCGCAAGGAAGACCTGGATGACGTGACCATCGAGGACTACTTCAGCGAAGGGTTCCTGCAGAGCAACTTCTGGTTCTTCTGGCGGTCGATGTTCGCCTTCGAGAACTGGCAGAGCCTGCTGGAGATGAAGCTGTACATGCATCGGTTCCTGGATGCCATCGACGGCCTGAACGACATGTCCGCGCTGGTGTTCCCCAAGTACAACCAGTACGAGAGTTTCGTGGTGCCGCTGTCGCGGATGCTGCGCGCGCAGGGCGTGAACGTGCAGTTCGATACCCGCGTGCATGACCTGGAGATGGCGGTGGACGGGAACGCGCGCACCGTCACCGGCCTGCGGTGCCGGGTGGCGGGGGAGGCCACCACGCTGCCGGTGGCCGCGGGCGACCTGGTGTTCGCGCTCACCGGATCGATGACCGAGGGCACCGCGTACGGCGACATGGACACCGTGCCGCCGCTCGCGCGCGATCGCCACGACCCGGGCGAGGACAGCGACTGGGCGCTGTGGCGCAATCTCGCGCGGCAGTCGCCGATCTTCGGCAAGCCGGAGAAGTTCTACGGCGACGTGGACCGCTCGATGTGGGAGTCGGCCACGCTGACCTGTCGTCCGTCGCCGCTGGTGGACGCGATCCGCGCGCTGTCGGTCAATGATCCGTATTCCGGCCGCACGGTGACCGGTGGGGTCATCACCATCACCGATTCCAACTGGGTGCTCAGCTTCACCGTCAACCGCCAGCCGCATTTCGTGGACCAGCCCAAGGACGTGCTGGTGGTGTGGGTCTATGCCTTGCTGATGGACCAGGACGGCAACCACATCAAGAAGCCGATGCCGGCGTGCACCGGGCGCGAGGTGCTGGCCGAGCTGTGCCACCACCTCGGCATCGGCGACCGGATCGATGCCGTGGCCGCCGCCACCAAGGTGCGGCTGGCACTGATGCCGTACATCACCGCGCAGTTCATGCCGCGTGCCGCTGGTGATCGTCCGCACGTGGTGCCGGCGGGCTGCACCAACCTGGGCCTGCTCGGCCAGTTCGTGGAAACGCGCAACGATGTGATCTTCACGATGGAAAGCTCGATCCGCACGGCGCGTGTGGCGGTGTACACCCTGCTCGGGCTGCGCAAGCAGGTGCCGGACCTGAGCCCGACCCAGTACGACATCCGCAACCTGATCAAGGCGGCGCGGGCGTTGAACAACAACGCGCCGTTCCCCGGCGAACGGCTGCTGCACCGGCTGCTCGGCAACAGCTACTACGCGCACATCCTGCCGCCGCTGCCACAGGCCGAGAAGAACCGGGAGGGCTTTCTGGAGGAGGAACTGTCCTGGTTGTCGGGCAAGGGCAGCGTGGCGCTCAAGGACCTGTCGGCGCGGCTGGACCGCTTGGGCGAGAAGCTGGGCCGGCGCACGCGCTGAGGGCATGACGGCGTGCAGCAGCGGGGCGGCGTTGGGGCGTCGCCGACCGGCTGCAGGCTGAACCATGCGTGGCGCCTTGACGCGGTATCCACACGATTTCACGGTGTGCAGCCGTCTGCGCGCGGAGACTGTGTGCACGAGCCGACACAAGGAGCCGACATGAAACCGACCCTCTCCCATCTGGTGTGCGTAGGCGCGCTGCTGGCGTCGTCCTTTGCCGCCACGGCACAGACCTACGGACCGAAGGACGAAGGACGCCGTTTCAATGACGGCAGCAAGGTGGTGTGCAAGAACGTGGAGGTCCAGCGCAACGCCAAGGACCCCAACCGCATTACCGGTACCGCCACCGGCGCCATTGTGGGCGGCCTGCTTGGCAACCAGGTAGGCGGCGGCAACGGCAAGAAGGTGGCCACGGTGGCGGGCGCAGTGGCAGGCGGTGCGGTGGGCCGAAACGTGCAGGGCCGCCACCAGCAGGAATCCGGCAACCGGGTGGTCGAACGTCGCTGCGAGCGCGTGTACCGCTGATCCTTGCCGCAGCCGTTCCCTTCTTCAGCAGCAACGCGACGCCGGCCCTGGGCCGGCGTCGTCGTGTCCGGACCTTGCCGAATGTGGCGGCAGCCCCCGTATACTCCGCCAAACCGCATGGACGACCCGCCCGTGAGCGACACGCTCGAGCCTGGCAGTACCCCCGCCGTACCTGTTGTTGCCGAGAGCGATGCGAATGGCCGCTTCGCCCGCCTGCGCGAGCGCACCGACGAACTGGAAATGTTCATTTCCGGTCTGCTCGCCTTCGCGCTGCTGGCCGTGCCCGGGCGCATTTTCGATGCGTGGGCGGTCAGCGAGGTGCACACCGACGGCATCTACTGGCAGGCGCTCTGGTTCGGCTTCAGCACCAGCGTCGGCCTGTGCTATGTGCTTGCGATCGCGCTGATCGCGCACCTGGCGATCCGCGGCTACTGGGTCGGGCTGATCGGATTGAAAAGCAATTTCCCTGACGGTATCCGCTGGGATCACATTCCCTTTCTCGGCCGTACTGCGCGCGGGTTCTACCAGGCACGGGTGGTCAGCCTGGACCAGGCCATCACCAGTGCCGACCGCGCCGCGTCGACGCTGTTCTCGACCACGCTCCTGTTCGCCCTGACGATGGCCGTCATCGGGCTGATGTCGATACTGGCGATCACGGTCGCCGCGGGCATCGGCGCGCTGTTCCCGCAGTCGGATGATGTGGCCCTGGCGATCCTCGCCGTGCTGACGGGTGTGCCGGTGATACTGGGCCTCGGCGCCGGGATAATGGACAAGGCGGTGGCCAGGCGGCACGCGCGTGGCGAAGCCAGCCCGCGCCTGGAGCGGGCCACGCATCGTGTCCTGGCGCTCAACCAGTGGTTTGTCCCGATGCGAATGCTGCTGCCGGTACAGTTGATGCTGCAGAGCAATCAGCGCGCCCGGCACTTCATGTGGCTGTACATGGGCGCGGTGATGGTGGCGATGGTGATCGGCGGGGTGCAGGCAGTGGGGTCGATGCGCTTTTCGCTGCTGGACCGCTATTCGGTGGTCACCGAAGCAGCGGTCGAGCAGGGCATGCTCAGCGCCCACTACGAATCGCTGCGTACCGAGCATGATCGCCTGCTGCGCTATCCGATGATCCCGGCCGACGTGATCCAGGGCAGCACGCTGCGGCTGTTCATTCCGCACCAGCCCAAACGCGAGAACGCGCTGGCGCAACGCCTGTGTGCGCTGCCCGACGGCGGCAACACGGCTGTGGGCCCGGAGGCGTCGACCCACGCGGTGCAGTGCCTGGCGAAGGTCTGGCAGGTGACCCTGGATGGCAAGCCGGTGCCGCTCGACGGCTTCCTGCCCATCGAACGGCGCGACCTGGAGATGCGCGGCCTGGCCGGCTACCTGCCCCTGGACGGGCTGTCGCCGGGGCGCCATGACCTGCTGCTGGTCTGGAATGCAGACGGTGGGAAGCGCGGCCGCGAGCGCCGCCGTGAGTACCGCATTCCGTTCTGGTACGCGCCCGACGGGAAGCGCTGACGGCTGAGGCCGCTCAGCGCGTTGGCGGATTGCCGGCGATCGTACGCGCGCCGGTGATGATCATGCGCAGCATCTGCGCCAGCTGTTCGATCAGCTCGGGGTCCTTCTCCGGGGGCTGGTCCACCGCCGTGGCGCCCATCGCGAACACCAGGCGGGTAATCGCCTTGGACGCCAGCGCGGGCTCGTGCAGCACCGCGCCATCGGCAGCGGCCAGCCGGATCAGGTCGACGCGCAGTTCGTCTTCGAAATAGTTCAGCTCGCGGTCCACCGCCTGCTTGAACGCATCCGAGCCGGCGCTGCCCTCGCGCAGCAGCACATGCAGCAGCTTGTCGTCGGCGCGCAGCTGTTCGATGAAGGTCTCCACCGACAGCCGGATCACGCTGCGCTCGGAGGAGGCCGCGCGCTGGCGTGCCTCGCCGATGATGGTGCGCAGTGAACGCCCGGCCAGGTCGATCAGGGCGACGGTCAGTTCGTCCATGTCGCGGAACTGGCGGTAGAACGAATTCGGTGCGATCCCGGCCTCACGCGCCACTTCACGCAGGCTCAGGGTGGAGACGCTGCGATGCGGGCCGATCAGGGCCAGGGCGGCGGCCAGCAGGTCGTCGCGGGTGATCGATGCTTTGCGCCCGTGGTGGGCATCATCGAGCACGGTCAGGGGCAGGTCTGGGGAGGTCATCGGGGGCAGGGAGGTCACGTCGCTGAATCATAGCCGGTCCCGTCGATATACAAGTGTATACACAGGCGTATGCTCGGCCGTATAGTGCGCCCATGAGTGCACGCCTTCGCCCCGATTCCCGCCGCCGCAACCCGCTGTCGCCCCGTCGCTGGGTGTCCGAGGAGCTGTTCGACTTCTGGGCCGGCGGCCTGCATCCGCTATGGACGCTGCGTCGCCCCCGCGCGCGGCTGGTGGCGCGGGAGGCCGCCAGTGCCGATGCGGTCACCCTGATCCTCAAGCCGAACCGCCACTTCCGCGGCATGGCCCCCGGCCAGCATGTGAATCTGGGCGTGGAGGTGGACGGCCGCCGCCTGACCCGCAGCTACAGCCCCACGCCCCTGGCCGACGGCACCCTGGCGATCACCGTGAAGACGATTGCCGGTGGCCGCGTCAGCCAGCACCTGGCGACCGGTGCGCGCGTGGGCGAGGTGTTCGAGCTGGGCCAGGCCTTCGGCGAGATGACGCTGCAGCCGCAGGCCGGTCAGCGCCTGCTGCTGCTGGCCGCCGGCAGTGGCATCACGCCGATGCGCGCGCTGCTGCGCCAGCTGGATGCGGCCGGCATGCCGGCGCAGGTGGACCTGCTGTACTGGGCACGCCAGCGCGAGGCGTTGTGCTTCGTCGACGAGCTGGCCGCGATGGCCGCACGCCATCCCGGCCTGCGCGTGCACTACCTGCCGACCCGCGATGCGCAGGCCCCGGCGCCGCGCGTGGATACGTATGCCTTCGATGCGCTGGGCGATCTGGCCAGCGCCCGCGTGCTGGTGTGCGGGCCCGGCGGCTTTGTCGATACCGCGCGCGCACGCCTGCAGCCGCAGGTCGCCGCGCTGCAGGTTGAAGCCTTCAGCCCGCCGGTCCTGCCCGATGCCGAAATCGGCCTGGTGCAGGTCGAACTGCGTCGCAGTGGACGCACCCTGGCGCTGCCGCGCGGCACCTCGCTGCTGCAGGCGCTGGAAGCGGAGGGCCTGCGCCCGGCCAGCGGCTGCCGCATGGGCATCTGCAATACCTGCGTGTGCGGCAAGGCGTCCGGCGTGACCCGGCACACCCTGACCGGCGAGTACGCGGCCGAACCGGCCACGCAAGTGAAGCTGTGCGTGAACAGCGCCAGCACCGACCTGATCCTGGAGCTGTAAGCATGTCTTCCGTCAACAACCGCGTGCTGTCCGCCGCCGAACTGCAGTCCTTCGGCGCTGAACTCGACGCGCTGCGCGCGCGCCAGCTGGCGACGCTGGGCGCCGCCGATGCGCGCTACATCCGACGTGTGGTGGCCGGCGTGCGCTGGACCGGTGTGGCCGGTCGCGCGCTGCTGTTCCTGGGCGCCTTCGTGCACAGCGTGCTGATCCCGGCGTGGATCGCCGGCGTGGTGCTGCTGGCGCTGTCCAAGATCCTGGAGAACATGGAGCTGGCGCACAACGTCATCCACGGCCAGTACGACTGGATGGGCGACCCGCAGCTGCAGGGCAGCACCTACGAGTGGGACATCGTCGGCACCGCCGACAACTGGCGCAAGACCCACAACTTCCGCCACCACACCTACACCAACGTGCGCGGGCTGGACGACGACATCGGCTATGGCCTGCTGCGCATCTTCCCCGAGCAGCGCTGGCGCCCGTTCTTCCTGATCCAGCCGGTGGTGGCGGTGGTGTTCGCGCTGCTGTTCGAATGGGGCATCGCCATCCAGGACCTGCGCCTGGGCCGCTGGCTGGCCGGCAAGATGACCTTCGCGCAGCTGCGGGCGCAGTTCCGCCCGGTCGGCCGCAAGATGGGAAAGCAGATGTTCAAGGACTACCTGCTGTTCCCGGCACTGGCCGGCCCGTTCTTCCTGCCGGTACTGCTCGGCAACGTGGTGGCCAACCTGATCCGCAACGTGTGGACGTACGTGATCATCTTCTGCGGGCACTTCACCGCCGATGCCGAAACCTTCCCCAAGGAATGCGTGCGCGATGAAACGCGTGGCCACTGGTACCTGCGCCAGCTGCGTGGCTCGTCCAACCTGACCGGCGGCAAGCTGATGAACCTGATGTCGGGCAACCTCAGCCACCAGATCGAGCACCATTTCTACCCGGACATTCCCGCCAACCGCTATGCCGCCATTGCCGTGGACGTGAAGCAGATCTGTGCGCGCTACGGCCAGCACTACAACACCGGTTCGCTGCCCCGTCAGTTCGGTCAGGTGATGTGGCGGATCCTGCGCCATGCGTTCCCGAGCCGTCCGGCGCGTGCGCCGGTGCTGGCGCCGGCCGGCCAGGGCAGCACGCAGCCGGGCTGAGGGCAACGCCCGGTCAGAGCTGTCGTTCCCACTGCAACCGCCACAGCGGGGCACCGCTGCGGCGCCGTTCCAGCACTTGCCGGCCCTGCGCATCCCGCAGTTCCTGCCCGGACACCAGATCGCGCTGCAGCAGATTGTTGGCGCTCAGACGCAGCTTGCTGCGTGCCGACAGCGTCCACAGCACGTACAGGTCCAGGTCGCGTCCATCGGCGGTCGTGTCGATCTGCGCGGCGTTGATCCGCGTGGGGCCGCCATTGCGCCAGGTGTAGCTGATCCCGGTGGTCCAGCGCAGGTCGATCCGGTAGTCGGCGCCCACCGTGCCGGTGAAGCGCAGTTGTTCGTCCAGCCGGTTGTCCGGCCCCGGCACGTCCTGCACCTGCGACCAGTTGCGGGTGGCATTGGCGCGCAGCGTCACCTGCGGCGCGGCGTCGATCCAGCGTGCCAGTGCAACCTGCGCATCCATTTCCAGGCCCCGGCTGGTGGCATCGCCGCCATTGCGGGGCGAAGCGACCCAGCGTCCATCGATCAGCGTGGTCTCGGTGCGCACCACGTTGCGGATGCGGCGCGCATAGGCGCCCAGACTGAGCTGGGTGCCCTCCCGGCCCTGGATCTCATAAGCGATGTCCACGCCGGTGGCCAGCTCCGGGCGCAGTGCGGGGTTGCCCTGCTCATCCGGATTCAACGGGCGGTTGTTGGTCGAGGTGTACGGGCGCGGGATCAGCGAGGCGAGCGTTGGCGACTTGTAGGTGCGGCTCACTGCGACCCGCAGCTGGTCGTCACGGCCGGGTACCTTCCAGAGTGACTGCAGTACGGGCGACAGCACCTGGTCGCGTTGCTGGACGACGGCAAAGCCGCTGCCGACGCTGCGCGTGTCGATGTGCTCCCAGCGCAGGCCAAGGTACAGCGACCAGCGTGGGCTGAGCTGCATCTCGTCCTGGCCGTAGAGTGCAAGCCGGCGTACCCGGGCGTGGAAGGAAAGATCGCTGGTACTGCCGGCGTCGCCGCCGATCGGCAGCAACCGCTGCAGGCGCGTTTCATCACGCCCGTCCACGCTGGCTTCCCAGCCAAATTCCACGGCGTGCCGTCCGTGGGCGGGCCGCGCGTATCTGCCGGTACTGTTGATGTTGTGCACGCGCAGACGGGCGTCGGTGTGGTCGTCCAGGTTCTGTGTACCCGCCGCGTCGTAGCCCTGCTCGCGATAGCGGTAGCGCTCGCGATTGCCGCCCACGGCCAGTTTGCCGACAACGCTGCCGCCCGCGGCAAGGCCATGCGTCCAGGTGGCGCTGCCGCCGAGCTGGGCCACCTCGATCTCCGTCTGCTGCCGGTACTGGTCGTGCTGCAGGGGAGGGCCGAACAGGGTGTTCCAGTCGACGTCGACCGCGCGCTGGAAGCGGCTGGCGTCGGCCAGTGCCTGCAGCGCCAGCGAATCGCCGTTGCGCAGGCGCAGGTCCAGGCTCGGCGCCAGCGACACCGCTTCGCGTGCGCCACGCGCCTGCAGCCGGCTGCCGCGCAGCAGCGTGGCTCCGCCGGCAGCGTCATGGCCGGCTTCGATGGTGCTTTCGTCCACCTGGAACGCGCGGCGCGACGCGGTGGCGGTCACCGTGCTGCTGCGATCCCGGCCACTGCGGCTGCGCTGCCAGGTCAACGATGGCGTGCTGCGCCCGTTGGACACGCCCCACGCGGCGGTCAGTGAAGCGGCGTCCTTGCGTGCGCCGGCCACCAGCACGATGTTGAGCGTGCCGGCGATCGCTTCGCCGCGCAGGTCGGCGGTGGGGGCGCGCAGGATCTCGATGCGTTCGACCATCGCCGGGGTGAGTGCGTCCAGATCGAATCCCAGCGGGGCCCGCTGGCCGTTGATCAGGATCTGGGTGTAGCCGTTTCCGAGTCCACGCAGGGAAATCGTGCCCGAACGCCCCGGTGCGCCCGGGGCGACGGTGACGCCCGGCAGGCGTTTGAGCGCATCGAGCAGTGCGGGGTCGCCGTACCGGCGCAGTTCCTGCGCGCCGATCACGATCCGCGTGGCGGTATCGTCGCGACGTGCGTCGTAGGACGCGGCCTGCACCTGCACGGTGTCCAGCGTGGCGGGTGGGGCGGCGGACGGTGCAGGCTGTGCACCGGCGGGAACGACGGCGTACAACGGCAGCATCAGGGCGAGCGGGCAAAGGGCGGAACGGAGCATGGGCGAGGTCCGTGCGGTGGGCCGGCGCAGCCAGACGGTGGGCATTACCCCTCCCTCCTGCGGCCAGGAAGACGAAAACGAACGGCGGCGATGGGTGAACGGCGGGGTGGGGCGGGCGGTCAGTTCAGGTGGTGCTGGGGGTCGACACGTTCGCCGTGACGCAGCATCTCCATATGCAGATGCGGCCCGGTGACCCGGCCGCTGTTTCCGCTGCGGGCAATCTGCTGGCCGCCGAGCACCCGCTGGCCTGCCTGCACGTCGGTGGCGTCGAGGTGGGCGAACAGCGTCTGCCAGCCGTTGCCGTGATCGAGTACCACGACCGTGCCGTACTGCGGTCCCTCGGGATACGCATCGGTGGCGACGAGCACGGTGCCGTCCGCAGGGGCCAGCACGGGCGTGCCGATCCGGGCGCTGAAGTCGGTGCCGCGATGCGCGCGCTGGCGGATACCGCCGGTCTCGCCGAACTGGCCGGTGATCCTGGCCTCGGCCAGCGGCGCGGCGAACCGCAGCGGGGGCGGAATGCGCAATGCGCTGCCGGTTGCCGGGGCGGTGCGAACCCCGGCCACGGCGACGATCTGTGCCGGTGTGGTGGCGGCAACGGCCTGGGCGAGGGTCAGCATGGCCCCCGCCGCGAGCGCGCCGGCACCGAGGAGGGCGCATGCGGTGCGCGGCAACGGGCGCGCACCATCGCCATGCAGCATGTGCAGGATGCGCAGGCGGTGGCCGGCCACCTCACGGTGGGTCAGCGCGTTCAGCGCAGTGGGCGCGCTGCCATGCCCGGCCAGGCGCAGCGCCTGGAGGTAGGCGCCGGCGAAATCGCGCCGGGCGTCGTCGTCGCCCTGCAGCGCCTCGGCATCGCAGTGCAGCTCGACGGCCATCTGCACGCGCGCCGCGATCAGCCGCACGAAGGGGTTGAACCACAACAGCGCGCCGGTCACCGCCATTGCGGCGGCCCGCTGCGGGTCGCGACGCGACAGATGTGCGGCCTCGTGGCGCAGCACCAGGCGCAGTTGGCGGTCATTGAACCGCAGCAGCGCAGCGGCCGGCACCACCACCGTCGGGCGCGGCCAGCGCACGGCGAAGGGGGTCATGGCCTGCTTGGTGGCCCGCAGTGCGATGCCCCTGCCGGCGAGCTGCCGTGCCGTGTCGCCACTGAGCCTACCTGGCCATGCAGTGTCTGCGATCGGCGTGGCGAGGCGCACGATCCGGGCCGCACGGTACATGCCGCCGACCAGGCGCAGCAACAGTGTGGCGGCCACGGCCAGATACGCCGCCAGGGCCACGTGGGCCAGCGACGGCCACCCCAGCCCGGTCATCGGCGCCTGGACCACGGTGCTGCCAGCGGCCCCCTCGTCCAGCGCAATCGGCAGGGCCAGCGGCGCGGGCAGTGCGGCGAGCTGCATTGGCGCGGCAGTGGCCAGCGCGACGGCCAGCAACGGTGGCAGCACCGCAAGCAGCCAGATCCCGAGCCAGTAGCGCGGCGCCGCAGTGGAAAGCCGCAACAGGCGGTGCAGGGCGATCCCCAGTGTCCAGGCCAGACCGGCCCCCAGCAGGCTGCCGAGCAGGTGCAGGGTCCACGGCGACATCGCAGACACACTCATGGCTGCGGGTCCTGGTCGGGATCGCGCAGCAGTGCCTCCAGCTCGGTCAGTTCGGTGTCGCTGAGCAGGCGGCTGTCGGCGAAGGCCTGCACCGGCAGTGCACCGTCGATTTCGAGCACACGTCGGGCGAAGTCGCTGCTCAGCGCCGCCAGCGTGGCGACTTTGCCGGCCCTGGCCCGGTAGACGTTCAGTCCGTGCTCGGCGGCTTCGGCGACCAGGCCCTTGTCGACCATGCGTTCGAGTGTTTTGCGCGTCGACGAGTAGGACCAGTCCAGGGTGGCAGCGACGCCGTTGTGCAGTTCACGGGCGCTGCAGGCGCCCGTGCGCCACAGGCACTTGAGCAGTTCCAGCTCGGCATTGGACGGCGTTGGCAGTCGGGACATGTCGGTCACGGCATCCGGGAGTGATGTCGCAAGTGTGCGACAACTGTCGCACGCTCCGCAAGGCCCGCTGCCGGCCCTCAGTCGTCCTCGGCGAAAGTGCCTTCGGCCAGCGGCACCCGGCTGCCGTCGAGCAGGCCACGGCTGAGCACACCGTTCTCGATGAACAGCAGTTCGCCGTTCTCGCCGTCCTTGATGCTGCTGTCGATGGCGATGATGCGATCGCCGTGGAAGCTGCTCACGTGCGGCATCGACGTGTGGCCTACCACGATCCGCGTCAGGTCCAGCGCCGCGAGCAGCGCCGCCACCTGGTCGGTATCCATGCGCCCGTCGAAGTAGCCGCGGTACCAGATCGGGCTGGTCTTGCCATCGAACAGGCGCGCGCTGTCCGGCGCCGCCTTGACCTGGTCGCGGGGCAGGCCGAGCGATGCCTGGTAGGTGGCATTGGTGGTCGCCATGTCGCGGACCAGGTCCAGGTTCTCCGGTGCGATACCGCCATGCAGGAACAGGGTGTCGCCGATCTGCAGCAGCGCCGGGCGGGTGCGCAGCCACTGGCCGAGCGTGCTGTCGGCCCCGTACAGCGCGGGATAGGAACGACCGAGCAGCGCGGCGCTGCGCAGGTATTTCGGGTTGATGTAGCGCAGGTCGTCGTAGAGCACCAGCGTTTCGTGGTTGCCGAGCACGAAATGCACAGCGCCGCCGGCCTCGCGTGCCTGTTCCTGCAGGCTGTAGAGCAGCCAGAAGGCTTCCGTCACCTGCGGACCGCGGTCAAACACATCGCCGGCCACCACCAGCGTGGCATCGCCGAGCGACCAGCGGTCTGCCGCGTCGATCACATGATGGGCGCGCAGCAGCGTGACCAGCAGTCCGTACTGGCCGTGGATGTCCGACAGCGCGACGATGCGCGGCACGGCCGGCAGTCGCGCCGCAGCGGGGGGCTGCGCCGGCTGCACGGTGAGGGGATGGGCATATCCGCATTCCGGTGCGACCACGGTGCCCGCGCTGCGCGCCGGCAGGGTGCGGCGCACCACGCGGTCGTTGCACACCCACTGCGCTTCCAGCCCCGTAGCGGTGGTGAACACGTACGGACCATCGGCGTCCACGTGGTCGGCGGGCGGCGGCACCTCGCGCGCGGCCACGGTGAGGGGTGCCAGCAGCATCAGCATGCGCAGGCCGCGGAGGCCGCAGGACAGGATGGAACGGGTGGACATCGGGGAACTCCTTGCAGGTACGGGCAGACGCGCGACGCCCGGCGATGCTACGCGGCCGTGACGCGCCGGACCATGCAGCATGCGGCGGCATGCCTTGCCGCACGCCACGATCGGCAGGCTTGCCGACGGCGTGTCGCGCAGGCTAAATATCCGGCGGCCGCTGCCGATAGCAATGCGGTGACCTGCGCTTGCAGGGCGCGGTGGTGAAAGGCGTGATGGCAGCTGTGGTCGATCGGCTACGGATCTTCAGGACGAAGCGGAGCGGGTGTTGAGAAAGGATTCGAAAGGAACGTTGGCCCGGCAGTGGGCCCTGCTGAACATGCTGCCGCCCGCCCCCCAGCGGATCACCGCCGGCGAGCTCGCCGACCGCCTCGCGTCGGACTACCCGATCACCAAGCGTTCGGTCGAACGCGACCTGCAGGCCCTGTCGGCCGTGTTCCCGCTGGAATGCGACGAGCGCGAGCGGCCGTTCGGCTGGAGCTGGCAGCGCGATGCCAAGGCGTTCTCGCTGCCGGGCATGTCGGCCATCCAGGCGGTGGTGCTGCTCACTGCCCGTGGCCATCTGCGCGACCTGCTGCCGCTGCACCAGTGGCGCGAGCTGGAACCGCTGTTCCAGCAGGCCGAGCGCACCCTGGGCAAGGGCCTGGGGCGCGCGGCGACCGCGCGCTGGGATACCCGGGTGGCCCGCGTGGATGCCACCCAGCCGTTGATCCCGCCCCGCATCGACGACCAGGTTCTGCTCGCCGTGCACCAGGCGCTGTACGCCGGCCAACAGCTGCAGGTGGACTACCTCGCGCGCGGCCGCGCGCAGGCACGGGTGCACGTCCTGCACCCCCTGGGCATCGTGCTGCGTGGCCCGATCACCTACCTGGTTGAGCGTATCGACGGCAAAACCGCGCGCAGTCGCGCGCATCGACGGCAAACCCGCGCGCAGCATGCTGGCGCTGCACCGCATCGCCGCTGCCGTACGGCTGGACGCCGATGCCGACAGTGGCGACGCCGCAGCCCTGGAGACCGCGCTGCCACAGGTGGCGGCGGGCTTTGAACGGCACGGACGGATCGCGCTGTCGCTGTGGGTCGATGCCGCGCTGGGCCAGCATCTTGGCGAGGCGGCACTGGCGGTCGACCAGGTGCTGGTGCCCGATGCCGCCACCGGCGGCTTCCATCTGCATGCCGACGTTGAAGACACCTCGCAGCTGCGCTGGTGGCTGATGGGCCTGGGACCTTCCGTCCGCGTGCTGGCCCCGGCCGCGCTCGCCGACGCGCTGCGCCTGCAGCACCTGCGCAGCGCCCTGCAGGGGCTGTCGCCCGACGCTGCGGCGCAGCTTGTCGCAGCCGCGTGTTCGGATGGCGTTCCTGGCTGATCCTGCGGGCGCCGCGTGGGTCGGCGCCTCCCATTCCCTTTCCCGGTTCTTCTGCAACGCATGAAAAAGGACAGTCACGTGACCACCGACCTGCAATCGCCGACGGATATCTATCGGCACGTCGCACGCGACGTCGAAGGTATTCTCACCCGCTTCGACGTCCCGTCCACCCACCCGCAGCTCGAGGCGCATACCCGCGCCGCGGTGGCGCTGCTGGCCGATTTCCGCCAGCGCATCGACGAGCAGGTGCAGGCACTGGACCGCAATGCGGAATGGGATGCCTTCACCATCGCCTTCTATGGCGAGACCAATGCCGGCAAGTCCACCCTCATCGAAGCGCTGCGGATCGCGCTCGGCGAAGCCAGCAAACGCGATGCACAGCAGGCGTTCGACCAGTTCCAGCGCGAGCACGGGCTGAGCGAAGCCGACATCGCCGCGCTGGAGGCGCGCATCGACGAGGCGCGGCACGCGCTGGCGGCGCTGCAGGCCGGGCAGGAGACGGCCATGATCCAGTACGACTCGCGCCAGACCGCGCTGCTGGACGACATCGCCGCCTTGCAGGCCGAGGCCGCAGCGGCGCCGGCACCCTCCTGGTGGGCGCGCATGCTGGGCGTGTTTCGCCGTACGCCGAAGGACACCCGCCTGGACGATGCCCAGCAGCGGCTGGCCGAGGTGAACGGCGAGCGCGAGGCGGCGCGGCAGGCGCAGCAGGCCCGCCTGGCGGAGGTGCAGCAGCGGCTGTCGGAGGACGAGCAGCGGCAGGCGGGCCTGGGCAAGGCACTGCAGCAGCTGGCCGCCTACGCCGATGGCGGCATCATCGGCGACGGGCGCTCGGATTTCACCGTCGCCACCGGGCGCTTTGCCTTTGAAGCCAACGGACAGTCGTTCGTGCTGCTGGACGTGCCGGGTATCGAAGGCGACGAGGCCAAGGTCCACGATCACATCGACAACGCGGTGCAGACCGCCCACGCCGTGTTCTATGTCACCGGCAAGCCGACCGCGCCGCAGAAGGGCGAAGCGGGGCGCCCCGGCACGCTGGAGAAGATCGAGCGCCATCTGGGGCCGCAGACCGAAGTCTGGACCCTGTACAACAAGCGCGTGACCAACCCGATGCAGCTGCAGGCGGCCCGGCTCACCAGCGACGACGAGGAGGCCAGCCTGGCCGACCTGGACGGCCGTGTGGCCAGCGTGCTGGTTGACCAGTACCGCGGCAGCCGCACGGTCAGCGCGCATCCCGCCTTCCTGGCCAATGCACGGCATCTGGTGCCCGGCTCGGACAATGCGCGCAACCAGCGCAAGTTCCTGGACCGGATGGATGCCGATGAACTGCGGCAGCGCAGCGGCTTTGCCGACTTCCAGTCGTTCCTGACCACCGAGCTGGTGGACGACTGCAAGGCCAAGATCCAGCGGTCCAATTTCAACAAGGCGCGCGAGGTGGTGGATACGGTTGCCGCAAGCATCGCCACGCTGCAGCAGGAGCGGTTCCAGCCGCTGTCCACCAGCCTGGCCCAGGACGCCGACGGCGCCGTGCGCCAGATCGGCCTTGCGGTGAAATCGATGCGGGCGCGGATGCGCGACAAGGGCCGCTCCTGCATTGCCCGTTACACCGTGCGCGTACGCGAGCACATGTACGCCTACATCGAGGGCGACCACGGCAACGACGTGTTCGCCGTGGTGCTGGAGGACTGCATGGCGCGGGAAGCGAACCAGCTCGTGGAGGATGTCGGCGTTGCGATGGCCGCACAGCGCGAGCGCCTCGAACAGGATATCGCCTCGATCATCGAGACGTTCCAGCACCAGGCCGAGGAACTGCTCGACGCGTGCCGCGGCATGTCCGTGGGCGGCCTGGGCAGCCGCATCGACCTGAAGTTCAACATCGATCACGGCATCCAGATCGGCAGCCTCATCGCCACGCTGATCGGCGGCGCTGCGCTGTTCTGGACCCCGGTGGGCTGGCTGCTGATGATCCCGTCCGCGCTGACGCTGGCGTTCTCGGCCTACAAGGCGATCCGTGGATTCTTCAGCAGCGACTTCCGCCAGACGCAGCAGCGCAAGACCGTGGACGAAAACATCGCCAATGCGGCCGATCAGCTCAAGCGCCGCCTTGAGGACGGTCTGAACGAGGCCTTTGCCGAACTGGATACGGTGGTTGCCAGTATCCAGGCGTCCCTGCGCGCGCCCGTTGAAGAGGTCGACCACCTCAACCAGGTGCTGATCGCGTCGACCCGCAACCTGCAGCAGCTCTCCTCCCGGATCCACGCACAAGGAACCCTCTGATGGAAACCACGTTGAGCGCCTTCAAGGCGCAGCAGTCCCAGGCCAGCGATGTGCTGGGCAAGTTGATCCAGTTCCTTGAGCGCGGCAGCGCGCTGGGCATCGCGCTGGAACCGTCGGTGATCGACAAGCTCGCGGCCGTCCGCGACGGCATCGCCGGCGAGAAGCTCAAGGTCGCCCTGATCGGCGGGTTCTCCGAAGGCAAGACCTCCATCGCGGCGGCGTGGCTGGAGCAGCTCGACGAAGCGAGCATGAAGATCAGCCACCAGGAGTCCTCCAACGAGGTGAAGGTCTATGACGTCGGCGACGACTTCACGCTGATCGACACGCCAGGGTTGTTCGGCTTCAAGGACCGTATCAGCGCCGACACCCATGAGGTCGAGAAGTACAAGGACATCACCCGGCGTTACGTCAGCCAGGCGCACCTGGTGCTGTACGTGATGAACTCGGTCAACCCGGTCAAGGAAAGCCACCGCGACGAGCTGAACTGGCTGTTCCGCACGCTGGACCTGCTGCCGCGCACGGTGTTCGTGCTGAGCCGCTTCGATGACGTGGCCGATGTCGAGGACGAGCAGAGCTACCAGGCGGCGTTGGCGATCAAGCGCGACAACGTCGCCGGACGCCTGACCGACCTGCTCGCGCTGGACGCGGCCGAGCGCGCCGACCTGTCGATCGTGGCGGTGGCGGCCAATCCCTTCGACATGGGGCTGCCGCACTGGCTGTCGCAGCTGGACACCTACCATCGGCTGTCGCGCATCGCCATGCTGCAGCAGGAAACCCGGCAGCGCATCGCGCGCAGCGGCGGGGCGGTGGCCCTGGTGGAAGAAGCCCGCCGCAGTGTGATCCGCGACGTGCTGGACAAGCAGCTGCCGGTGGCCCGGCAGAACGATGCGCGCATCGCCGAGGAGCTGCAGCGCACCGAAGCGCTGTCCATTCGCATGAACCAGCAGCTTGTCCAGGCCAAGGGCGATGTTTCCGACACGCTGGGCGAGCTGCGCGGTTTCGTTGCCGACTTCTTCGCCGGGCTGATCCTGCAGGCCAAGGGCGTGGACCGCCAGACCTTCAACGACTTCTACGAGCGCGAGATCGGTGCCGACGGCATCATGCTGTCCACCCATCTGCAGAAGGAGTTCGAGCAGCGCGTGAAGGGCGTCAACCTGCAGATGGCCAAGGTCCAGCTCGACCTGGATACCGAGGTCAACCACATCAATGCGGTGATGCGCGACATGGGCAAGCAGGGCCTGCAGTACGTGCTGAAGGGCAACCTGATCAACAACGGCTCGGTCCTGGCGGCGCGCGACGGCATCGTGGGAGCGGCCAAGGCACTGGGCATGGACAGCGTCGGCAAGGCGCTCAAGTTCAAGCCCTGGGGCGCGGTCAAGTTCGCCAAGGCCGCCAATGGCGCGCTGGTGTTCGTGGGGGCCGCCGTCGAGATCTGGGACAGCTGGAACGAAGCCCGCCGCGAGCAGGCCTTCCAGACGCTGATCGCGACGATGGTGACCTCGTTCGAGGATCAGCGCGCCGATCTGCTGACGATGCTGCAGGGCGAGCAGGCCGTCCCCACGCTGTTCCCGGACTACCAGGAGCTGGCGGCCAGCGTACAGGTCGTGCAGGCCGAGACGGCGGTGGTCAAGGAGCGTCGTCTGCAGTTCCAGGCGTGGAACGAGGAAGCGCTCGCGCTCGACGCCGAGTTCAAGCGCCTGCCCAACTGAGGCGGCGTGCGGGCCGATGGCGCTGCGACGCAGATCGTCGCGCCACCGGGCCACGATACAGGCTCCTCCAACGCAGTAAAGGAAGCGCCATGTTGAAGAATGCCCTTGCCCTGGTCGGTCTGTGGGTCGTGATCGCCAAGACCCAGGCGCTGATCGAACGGGTGCGCGATGAAGCGGCGTCCGACTGACCGCGCCGCATCGGTACCGGCATGATCCGTCCTCCCGCCCGCGTCTACCTCTGTCCCGCCTGCCGCTGGTTCCGCTGGGTACGCCCGCGCAGCGATTGCCTGCTGGACGGCGTGGACGTTGTCCGCCGCTGTCCCCGCTGCGCGTCGAGCGTCATTGCCCTGGGGGGCGACTGGCGCAGCCTGCTGTCGCGCTGGCTGCGCCGTCGAACGCGGTGACGGCCCCGCTCAGCCCCGCTGCAGTCCGCGGCGGCCGGGCGGTTCGGGCAGGTCGTCACTGGCCAGCACGACCTGGTTGCGGCCGCGCTTCTTGGCCTGGTACATGGCGGCATCGGCGCGGGCCATCAACCGTTCGTAGTCGGGGTGACCCTCGTGTGCGGCCACCCCGATGCTGGCGGTGAGTGCCAGCGCCTGGCCATTGGCGAGCTGCGCCGGGGTCTGCGCGATCTGCTTGCGCAGGTTCTCGGCGATCACCTCGGCCTGTGCCGCCGTGGCGGCCACCAGCACCACCACGAACTCCTCGCCGCCGTAGCGGAACAGGTAGTCGCTGCCGCGGGTGAGCTGGCCGAGCAGGGCGGCCACATGCTGCAGGGCGCGGTCGCCGCCGTCATGGCCGTGTGCATCGTTGATCGCCTTGAAGTGGTCCAGGTCCAGCAGCAGCACCGAGAACGGGGTGTGGGTGCTGTTGGCCAGTTCGATTTCCCGGCGCAGCACCGTCGGCAGGAAGCGCCGGTTGAGCAGATTGGTCAGCGCGTCGCTGCCCGCATCCAGCTCACCGATGCGTTCGAACAGCATGCTCATCAGCGTGCGGATGCGTGCCAGCTGCTCGCGGATGCCCTGCAGGGCGGCGAAGCGCGCGCCTACGTCGGCATGCGCCTGCGCGGCACGCAGCTGCGCATCCACGGTGGCGATCAGGGCGCCCACCTGCGCGGTCTCGCTGCTTTCACCGAAACTGGGAATGCCCTTGTGGGTGAACCACAGACCGAATTCGGAATGCGCCAGATCAACGGTGTCGGTCTCGCTGGCCTGGCTGGCGATCGCGTAGAGCAGCGCGTTTTCCCAGTCGAGCAGCAGCGCACGCTGGCGCTCGCGCTCGGTGCTGACGTTCTGCACCAGCGAGAACAGGCGGTAGGCTGCATCGGTGCGCGAGGAGCGCTCGCGCGCGTGCGTGTACGCCAGGGTCATGCCCTCCAGCGCGATGTCGACCGAGGCGCTCAGGCAGGCGATCGCTTCGAACGCCACCGTGCTGCCCGGTGCCTGCGCCCAGATGCGCTCGAACAGGCGCTGCTTGAGCACCCGCGCGCCGCGCGTGACCAGATCCACCGGAATGCCGACGCGCGCATGCACATCGCCGATCACGCGCTGCGCCGCCACCAGGGCCGGAATGCTGGCCGGGGTGGCGGTGAGCAGTTGGGAGAGCCAGCGCTGCATGGCCGGCTTCAGGCGCAGGCGGACCTGGTCGTGCGACAGGAACCGGCTGGCGCGCGGGTCTTCCAGCAGCACGTCGTAGAAGTGGTGGGACAGCTCCGGCGGCGAATCGGCGGCCAGGGCGCACAACAGCGACGCGGCCTCCGCGCCGGTGGACTGCAGGGTATGTTGCCAGGCATCGGCCAGCGGTCGGCTGGCCTCGTCCAGGTTTGGAACGTTATCCACGATGATTGCTCTTCCCGCCACACAGGCCGTCGAACGTTAGCGGCCGTGCGCAGCTGTAATGAAGTTACAGAATGAACGCTGGCACAAGTGTAATAGTCTCCGCCGCACGCCCTGCTTAACCTGCGCCCATTGTTCCGGAGGTACTGTCATGGCCCACGATCACGATCACCTGCCCAGCGAAATCCGCCACGAGAAGCCGTTGTGGTGGGCGCTCGGGTTGACCACCACGTTCCTGCTGGTCGAGGTGGCGGGCGCCTTCTGGACCAACAGCCTGGCGCTGTTGTCCGATGCGGCGCACATGGCCACCGATACCCTGGCGCTGATGATCGCGCTGGTGGCCGTGCGGCTGAGCCGCCGCCCGCCCGATGCCAAGCGCACCTACGGCTATGCGCGGCTGGAAGCGCTGGGCGCGATGGTCAACGGCGGCATGCTGTTCGTGGTGGCCGGCTACATCCTGTACGAGGCGATCGAGAGGTTCCGCACGCCGCAGGAGATCGCCTCCACCGGCATGCTGGTGATCGCCGCGTTCGGCCTGGTCATCAACCTGATCTCGATGCGCCTGCTGCGTGCCGGCAGCGGCGAGAGCCTCAATGTGAAGGGCGCCTACCTGGAAGTCTGGGCCGACATGCTCGGCTCGGTCGCGGTGATCCTGGGCGCGCTGCTGATCCAGTGGACCGGCTGGAAGCCGATCGATCCGATCCTGGCGGTGCTGATCGGGCTGTGGGTGTTGCCGCGCACCTGGGTGCTGATGCGCGAGGCGATCAACGTTCTGCTGGAAGGCGTGCCCAAGGGCATGGACGTGGCAGCGGTGCGCACCGCGCTGGGCAGCCACGACGGCGTGGTGGATGTGCACGACCTGCATGTGTGGGCGCTGGCCTCGAGCACGCCGGCGCTGACCGCCCACGTGGTGATGGGCACCGGCGTGGACCCGGACCGCCTGCGTCGCGAACTGGGCGCGGCGCTGCACGAAGGCTTCGGCATCGACCATGTGACGTTGCAGATCGAAGCCGACCACTGCGGGGATGCCTGCAGCGTGGGCACGCCGCGGCCTGCCCATGCCGACGATCATGAGGGCCACGACCACGACCACGGCACGCATGCCCACGACGGCGCGGGCGAGCGCCGCCGCAGCGGCCCGGACGCGCAGGGCCATCACGGCCACCCGCACCCCTGACCGCCGCGTACGCAGGCGGGCCGGGCGGGGTTGCCGCTACAATGCCCGCCTGCCTTGCCATCTGTCGGAGATACTGCAGTGACCCGGAAACTCGTACTGTTGCGCCACGGCCAGAGCCAGTGGAACCTGGACAACCGCTTCACCGGCTGGGTGGACGTGGAACTGACCGAGCAGGGGCGCCGCGAGGCCGCCGCCGCCGGCCGTCTGATGCGCGAGGAAGGCCTGCAGTTCGATGTGGCGCACACCTCGGTGCTCAAGCGCGCCATCCACACGCTGCAGGGCGCGCTGGCCGAGCTGGACCAGGACTGGCTGCCGGTCAGCAAGAGCTGGCGCCTGAACGAGCGTCATTACGGCGGCCTGCAGGGCCTGGACAAGGCCGAGACGGCTGCCAAGCATGGCGAGGACCAGGTCAAGATCTGGCGCCGCTCCTACGACATCCCGCCGCCGGCGATGGACATCGAGGACCCGGGCCATCCGATCCACGACCGCCGCTACGCCGGGCTGGACCGCAATGCGCTGCCGGGCACCGAATCGCTGGCGACCACGCTGGACCGCGTGCTGCCGTACTGGTTCGATTCGATCGCCCCGCAGCTCAAGGACGGCAAGACCGTGCTGGTCACCGCGCACGGCAACTCGCTGCGCGCGCTGTACAAGTACCTCAACAACGTCTCGCAGGAAGCCATCCTGGAGCTCAACATCCCGACTGGCATTCCGTTGCTGTTCGAGCTCAACGACGACCTCACCGTGCAGTCGTTCCGTTACCTGGGCGACCCGGAAGCGGCACGCAAGGCCGCCGAAGCCGTGGCCAACCAGGGCAAGGCGAAGTAACACCCCCAGCCCGCCCCGGTTCGCGATCCCCGTAGAGCCGGGCTCTGCCCGGCTGCTGTTGGCGCAATGAGCGGCCACACCAGTGCGGACCAACGGTCCGCACCCACCATCAGGTCGGCTGTGCACGCTGCATTGGCTGGGTGTGACCTTTGGCCGGTCCCGAGCTTTCCCTCCCGCGCTACGCTCCGTGATTGCCCGCCATCCGGGCGTTGCATCCATCCGTAGCCGGAGAGTCGAATGAAGTTGTCCAAACTGGTCCCGCTGGGCCTGACCCTCGCCATCGCCGCGTCGCTGGCGTCGTGCGGCAAAACCGAAACCACCCCTGCGGCCACGGCCGATGCCGCCGCCAAGCCGGCCTTCGACCAGTCGCAGATCAAGACCGCGCTGATCTCCCTCAACAGCGCCGACCTGGACCCGACCATCGCGGCCTGCACGGACCTCAACGGGTTCGTCAACAGCAAGTGGCTCAAGGCCAACCCGGTGCCGAACGACCAGACCACCTGGGGCAGCTTCGAAATCCTGCGCGAGCGTTCGCTGGAAGTGCAGCACGCGCTGGTCCAGCAGGCCGCCGCCAGCCAGGCCAAGGCCGGTTCGGTAGAAGCCAAGATCGGCGACATCTGGAAGACCGGTTCGGACGAGGCCAAGATCGAAGCTGCCGGCATCGCGCCGCTGCAGCCGCAGCTGGACAAGATCGCCGCGCTGAAGGACACCGCCACCATCGCCCAGTACCTGCGCGACAGCCAGGCGCAGGGCCAGGGCGTGCTGTTCTCGCTGTTCGGCAATGCGGACTACAAGGATTCGGCCAACGTCATCGCGTACGTCGGCCAGGGTGGCCTCGGCCTGCCGGAAAAGGGCTATTACTTCGACGATTCGCAGGCCAAGATCCGCGACGCCTATGTGGCCTACATCGCCCAGGTGCTGACGCTGTCCGGCGTCGATGCCGAGCAGGCCAAGGCACAGGCCAAGGCCGTGCTGGACTTCGAAACCCGCCTGGCCAAGGCCTCGCTGTCGCGCATCGAGCTGCGTGACCCGTCCAAGCGCTACAACCCGATGAGCGCCGCCGAGGCCGACAAGCTGACCCCGAACTTCAGCTGGACCGCACTGTTCGACACCCTGAAGGTGCCGGCCGCGCAGAAGTTCTCGCTGGCCCAGCCGGGCTTCTTCGGCGAAGTGGACAAGATGCTGGCCGACGTGCCGGCCGCCACCTGGCAGGCGTACCTGCGCTTCCACACCGTCGATGACGCCGCGCCCTACCTGAGCAGCGCCTTCGAGAAGGCCAACTTCGACTTCTACGGCACCACCCTGCGTGGCCAGAAGGAAATGCAGCCGCGCTGGAAGCGCGTGCTGGAATCGGTCAATGGCGCCATCGGCGAAGGCCTGGGCCAGCTGTACGTCGATGCCGTGTTCCCGGCCGAATCCAAGGTGGCGATGCAGCACCTGGTGGAGAACCTCTCGGTGGCGCTGAAGGCGCGCCTGGAGACGCTGGAGTGGATGAGCGAAGACACCCGCAAGAAGGCGCTGGAGAAGTGGGCCAGCTTCACCCCGAAGATCGGCTACCCGGACAAGTGGCGCGACTGGTCGGGCCTGGAGACCAACGGCGACAGCTACCTGGCCAACATGCAGGCCGCGCGCGCGTTCAACTACCGCTTCATGCTGGGCAAGATCGGCAAGCCGGTGGACAAGACCGAGTGGGGCATGACCCCGCAGACCGTCAACGCCTACTACAACCCGACCAAGAACGAGATCGTGTTCCCGGCGGCCATCCTGCAGGCGCCGTTCTTCGACGCCAAGGCCGATCCGGCGCTGAACTACGGCGGCATCGGTGCGGTGATCGGCCACGAGATGATGCACGGCTACGACGATTCGGGCAGCCAGTTCGCCGCCAACGGCAACTTCGACAACTGGTGGACCGATACCGACCGCAGTGCCTTCACCCAGCGTACCGACCAGCTGGTTGCGCAGTTCGACGGCTATGAATCGCTGCCGGGCGTGAATGTGAAGGGCAAGCTGACCCTGGGCGAGAACATCGGCGACCTGGGCGGCCTGACCGTGGCCTATGACGCGCTGCAGATGGCGCTGAAGGAAGACCCGAAGGTGAACGTGCCGGTCGACGGCCACACCCAGGACCAGCGCTTCTTCATGAACTGGGCCACCGTGTGGCGCCGCAACTTCACCGAAGGCGAGCTGCGCGTGCGCCTGAACACCGATCCGCACGCCCCGGCGAACTTCCGTGCCAACGGCGCGCCGTCGAACATGCCCGCCTATGCGCAGGCATTCGCGTGCAAGGCCGGCGACGGCATGGTGCGTGCCGACGACAAGCGTGTCGTGATCTGGTGATCGCGCGCGGTTGAGTGATACAGAAAACCCGGCAATCGCCGGGTTTTTTGTGGGCGGACCGCAGGGAACTCAGCCCAGGGTCGGTTCGCGGCGCAGCAGGTCCTGGAATGCGCCCAGCACCTGCGGGTCGATCATGCCGCCGGAGGCATCCTCCAGCAGGAACATGACGCGGCTGCGCTCCATCGCATCCCGGTAGGGCCGCTCGCTGGTCATGGCATCCCAGGCATCGACGACGGTGAGCACGCGGGCGCCCAACGGGATGTCGCTTCCACGCAGGCCATCGGGGTAGCCGCTGCCGTCGTAGGCTTCATGGTGGCCACGGATCAGGCGCGCCACCGCGTGGGCATCGCTGCGCCCGGTGGCGGCGAAGATGCGTTCGCCGCGTTCGGGATGGGTGCGCATGATCGCGCGCTGCTCGTCGTCCAGGCGTGCCGGATGCAGCAGGACGTTGTCGGGAATGCCGATCTTGCCGATGTCGTGGAAGCGCGCGGCAAGGGCCAGGTGCGCGCGATCGGTGGCATCCAGGTCGCAGTAGCGGCCGAGCTGCTCGCACATCGTGCCGACGCGGTCGCAGTGGAAACGGGTGTAGGGGTCGCGCATCTGCAGCGACATCGACAGCGCGTCGATGGAGCAGGCGAGGGGGTGATCGGTGGGGCGGGGGAGGGGATCGGTCACGGTCACGACTTCAAGGGTCCCGGGGGGGGGGGGGGGGGGGGGGGGGGGGGGGGGGGTGTTTCGGGTTGGTTGGTTTTTTTTTTTTTTGTTTATCTCCTG
>NZ_JBMOWY010000011.1:0-31323 GCF_049310345.1 Stenotrophomonas sp. GZD-301
GGGGGTGGGGGGGGGGATTGGTCGGGGTCACGCCTTAAGGGTTCCCTGCCACTGTGTCCCCGGGACCGGGTGGATCAATGCTTCTGCAGGTTGATGCGGTGCTGCTTGGCGTAGGCATCCTGGGCATCGCTCAGGGACTGCATTTCCACGTCCATGCGCTCACCGATGGCGGTCAGCTTCTCGGCCATCGGCGCGATCTGCTCCTGGCTGTAGCCGTCCGGCAGTTCGGCAATCTGCAGCAGCACACCGAACAGTTCCTCGGCGGTCTGCACATAGGTGCGCAGCTTCTGGTGCAGGTCCTTGGCGTCGTCGGACGGCGGCATCTGGTCGATGCTGACCAGGCGGTCCTGCTGTTCCTTCCGCGCATTGCCCAGCGCGAACTTGAAGGTGCCAAGGCCCTTGCCTTCCTGCAGCGCGCGCTGCAGCTGTTCGCTCTGCGGCCCGACGGTCCACTGCTGCACGGTGCTGGTGGTGCCGTTCCAGTACGCGACGTTCTCGGTGAGGTAGTCGCGGGCGCTCATGCCGCCACCGCAGGCGGTCAGCAGGGCCAGTACGGCGGCCAGCAGCAGGTAATGGAATCGTTTCAAAGCAACTCTCCTTGTCGCGGGCTGAAGAACAGGGTGAACCCCTCCGGCCCGCTGAGCGGAGGGGGTCGGGGGAGCGGTCAGCCCGGTGCGAGGGTCAGCAGCAGCGCCCTGGCGGCGCTGAAGCGGTCTTCGGGCAGGGGCAGGGGATGGCGGATGCGCAGCTTGTCCGGGCCGTCCATGCTGTACAGCTTGGGCTGCTTCTGGATCAGCTGGATGACCGCCATCGGGTCGATGTCCGGCTTGGCATCGAACACGATGCGGCCGCCGTTCTCGCCCAGTTCGAGCTTGCGGATGCCGCGCGCGTTGGCCTGCAGCTTCAGCTCGGCCACCGCGAACAGGTGCTTGGCCGGATCGGGCAGCAACCCGAAGCGGTCGATCATCTCCACCTGCAGTTCGCGCAGGTCGGCCGGATCGCGCGCGCTGCTGATGCGCTTGTACAGGGTCAGGCGGGTGTGCACATCGGGCAGGTAGTCGTCAGGAATCAACGCCGGCACATGCAGCTCCACTTCCGCGCCGCGCGCTTCCTCGCCGGCGTCCAGGTCGGGCAGTTTGCCCAGCCGGATGCTGCGCACCGCGCGCTCGAGCAGTTCGGTGTACAGGCTGAAGCCGACCTCGGCCATCTGCCCGCTCTGGTCCTCGCCGAGCAGTTCGCCGGCACCGCGGATTTCCAGGTCGTGCGTGGCCAGGGTGAAGCCGGCGCCCAGTTCGTCCATCGAGGCGATCGCCTCCAGCCGCTTCTCGGCGTCCGGGGTCATCGACCGCTTGTCCGGCACCACCAGGTAGGCGTAGGCACGGTGATGCGAACGGCCGACGCGGCCGCGCAGCTGGTGCAGCTGGGCCAGGCCGAAGCGGTCGGCGCGGTTGATGATGATGGTGTTGGCGTTGGGGATGTCGATGCCCGATTCGATGATCGTGGTCGACAGCAGCACGTTGAAGCGTTGCTTCTGGAAATCGAGCATGACCCGTTCCAGCTCGCGTTCGGGCATCTGCCCGTGGGCGATGCCGATGCGCGCTTCGGGCACCAGCTCGGCCAGGTCGCGCTGCATGCGGCCGATGCTTTCCACATCGTTGTGCAGGAAATACAGCTGGCCGCCACGCGCCAGTTCGCGCTGGAACGCTTCGCGCAGCAGCGCGTTGTCCCAGGCGGTGATGAAGGTCTGCACCGCCAGCCGGTTCGGCGGCGGGGTGGCAATGATCGAGAGGTCGCGCAGCCCGGCCATCGCCATGTTCAACGTCCGCGGGATCGGCGTGGCGGTCAACGTCAGCAGGTGCACATTGGCGCGCATCGCCTTCAGCGCTTCCTTCTGGCGCACGCCGAAGCGCTGTTCCTCATCGACCACCACCAGGCCCAGGTCCTTGAACTTCACGTCCGGCTGCAGCAGGCGGTGGGTGCCGATGATCACGTCGATGGTGCCGGCGGCGACCTTCTCCAGCTCGGCCTTGATTTCCTTGGTGGTCTTGAAGCGCGACAGCACTTCCACCCGCAGCGGCCAGTCGGCGAAGCGGTCGCGGAAGTTGCGGTAGTGCTGCTCGGCCAGCAGCGTGGTCGGCACCAGCACGGCCACCTGCTTGCCGGCGCTGGCGGCGGCGAACGCAGCGCGCACGGCCACTTCGGTCTTGCCGAAGCCGACGTCGCCGCACACCACGCGGTCCATCGGCTGGCTGCTGGCCAGATCGCGCAGGGTGGCATCGATCGCGGCGAGCTGGTCCGGGGTTTCCTCGAACGGGAAACCGGCCGCGAACGGTTCGTACATCGTGCGGTCCACGTGCAGCGCCAGGCCGGCGCGGGCGCGTCGACGGGCCTGGATCTCCAGCAGCTCGGCAGCCACATCGCGGACCTTCTCGGCTGCCCTGCGCTTGGCCTTGGTCCACTGCTCGCCACCGAGCGAATGCAGCGGTGCGGTCTCGGCCGAGGCGCCGGAGTAGCGGCTGATCAGGTGCAGCTGGGCGACCGGCACATACAGGCGGTCGCCCTTGGCGTATTCGATTTCGAGGAACTCGCCGGGCATGCCGCCGGCGTCGAGCACGATCAGGCCGCGGTAACGGCCCACGCCGTGATCCTCATGGACGATCGGCGCGCCTTCGGTGAGCTCGCCCAGATCACGGATGATCGCTTCGGGCTCGCGCCCGACGCGGCGGCTGCGGCGGGTCTGGCCGGCGCGCTCGGGGAACAGCTGGCGTTCGGTCAGTACCGCCAGCGCCGGGTCGTCCAGCGCGAAGCCGTCTTCCAGCGGCGCCACGGTGATGGCCAGGCGCAGGTCCGGCTGGGCCAGGAACGTCGGCAGGTCGGCGACCACCGGCGGTTTCAGCTCGGCGGCCTGCAGCACTTCCAGCAGCGCCTCGCGGCGTCCTGGCGAGTCCGCGGCGATCAGCACGCGGCCGGGATAATGGCCAATGAACGATTTCAGCGCCTCGCCGGCCGGCGCGTCGCGCGCGGCCACCGGCAGTGGCGGCAGGGGCTGGTCGCCCAGCGCGTGCGCCTCGGCGATGCGCGGGTGATCGGCGGCCCACACTTCCACGCGCGGCAGCGCATTGAGGCGGGCATTGAGCTCCTCGGGGCTGAGGTACAGCTCCTGCGGTGCCAGCAGCGGCCGCTCCACGTCGTGGCGGCGCTGTTCATAGCGGTTCTGGGTCTGCGCCCAGAATGCCGCCGCGGCGTCGCCGACGCCCGGTGCCACCAGCGGCAGCACGTTGGGCTGCAGGTAGTCGAACAGCGTAGCGGTCTGGTCGAAGAACAGCGGCAGGTAATACTCCACGCCGGCAGGCGCGAGACCGGACTTGAGGTCCTGGTAGAGCGCACTGCGCCGCGTATCCACGTCGAAGCGTTCGCGCAGGGTGGCCAGCACCCGCGCCACGCTGGCGTCGTCCAGCGGTACTTCGCGGCCGGGCAGCATCCGCACCGCATCGACCTTGTCCAGCGAGCGCTGCGACTCCGGGTCGAAGGCGCGGATCGAATCAATGTCCTCGTCCAGCAGTTCCACCCGCAACGGCGCGTCGGCGCCCATCGGGTAGACGTCGAGCAGCCCACCGCGCACGGCGAAGTCGCCCGGGTCCATCACCTGCGGCACATTGCGGTAGCCGGCCGATTCCAGACGGCGCTTTTCCGCGTCCAGGTCCAGGCGTTGTCCAACTTTCAGGTCGAAGCTGCCACCGACGATGTATTTCAGCGGCGCCAGGTGCTGCAGCAGCGTCTGCACCGGCACCACGACGATGCCGCGGCGCAGCGTGGGCAGGTGGTGCAGTGCCGCCAGGCGCTGGGAAATGATGTCCGGGTGCGGGCTGAACGCATCGTAGGGCAGCGTCTCCCAGTCCGGGAAGGCCACCACCGGCAGATCGGCGCTGCTGCCCAGCAGGGTCCGCAGGTCCGCTTCGATCTGGTTGGCGCCGTGGTTGTCACGGGCGATGACCAGCAACGGCCCGTCATGGGCCTGCGCGGCACGCGCGACATACCACGCCAGCGCAGTGGCCGAAGCGGGAGCGCGCCACCAGGCGCGGAGCTGTCCGGAACGTGGCAGCGGCGGTGCGGGATGGGAGGTGCGTGACATGAACCGCCGATTTTAGCAGACCGCGCGGCCACGACCGTGGACGCCGTATTGCCGGCCAGCGGCCGGCACTACGTCAGCTGTCGAGCTCGAGCACCATGCGCACCAGGCCGGGCGTGCCCTGCGGGTGCGGAACGGGCTGGAAGCCCAGCGAAGCGGCCAGCTGCTTCATCGGCTCGTTCTCTTCGGCGACGTCGCCGTAGAGGCGGTCCAGGTATTTGCCGCGGGCCCACTTGACCAGCTTGCGCATCAACTGGCGGCCCAGACCCTGGCCGACCAGGAAACGGCTGACCAGGATCGCGTACTCGGCTTCGCGGGTGCCCTGGATGATCGAGGCGCGTGCGACCGCGCCGACCACGGCCTCACCGGCCGGCAGCGACTCCGCCGCGACCAGCGTGATCTCGGTCTTGGGGTTGGGGTGGGTCAGCCGCTGCGTGGTTTCCGGGGACAGTTCGGTCACCGACTGCAGGAAACGGTCGCGGATCTCCTCCGGGCCGAACAGGCTGAAGGCGGCGTGCAGGGGCGCACCGTCTTCCGGGCGGATCGGACGGATCAACAGCTCATGGCCGCTGGGGGCCTTGAAGGTCTCGTGCCAGGGCGGCATGCGGTTACGGGTAGCCATACCGGTGGTTCCTTGGTGGTCTTCGGATTCTCGCATCCCCGGGGCCGGCTTCCGTGAACGGAACGCTCACAGGCCACCGCCCCGGCGGCGGGGCTCATTCGGCCTGCTTGAGCCACTGCAGGCGGGTCGAGGCGCCTGCCTCGCCCAGGTGCTGCTTCAGCGCCGGCATGGCCGGGGCCAGGACCTGGTCGAACTGCCACGGCGGGTTGAGCAGCAGCATGCCGCTGCCATTCAGCCGCAGCGGGGAGTCGTCGGGCCGGATCAGCAGCTCGACGGTCAGTGCCGAGCGGACCGGCAGGGCCACCGCCTTGCGCAGGAAGTGCAGGATGCTGCGGCGCTGCTTGATCGGGAACCAGATCGCGAAGGTGGCCTGCGGCCAGCGACCGAGGATCTCGGTCACCGATGCCAGGATGCGCTGGTACTCGGCGTCCTGCGCCTCGTAGGGCGGGTCGATCAGGACCAGCCCGCGGCCGATCTTGACCCCGTTGGCCTTGGGCGGCAGCAGGGCCTTGTTCTGGGCGTAGCCGTCGGCGTGGTACACCCCGACCCGGGCATCGTGGGCGAACAGGGCCTTGAGCGAGGCCACTTCATCGTCCTGCACTTCGCAGACCGCCATGCGGTCCTGCTCGCGCAGGGTCTGGGCGGTGAGCAGCGGGGAGCCGGGGTAGCTGATCATGGCGCCGACCGGATTGTCGGCCTGGACGGCCTTGAGGTAGCGCTCGATCACGGCCGGCAGCTGCGGCTGGGCCATCAGGCGCATCACCCCGTCCTGGGCCTCCAGGGTCTTGCGGCTTTCCTCGCTGGCCAGCAGGTAGCGGCCAGCGCCGCCGTGGGTATCGAGCACGAAGAACGGGCTGTCCTTGCGCTTGAAGGTGTCGAGCAGGGCAAGCTGGACGACGTGCTTGAGCACGTCGGCATGGTTGCCGGCATGGAAGGCGTGGCGGTAGTTCATCGGCGCAGTGTACGGGGCGGGGGCGCCAGCGGCTATGCTGGGCAGATGAGCCACCCCCTGCACAACGTCCTGGTGGTCGAGGACGAAACGGCCATCGCCGATACCGTTCTGTATGCGCTGCGCAGCGAAGGCTACGCCGCCCGCCATTGCCTGCTCGGCAACGACGCCCTGGCCCAGCTGCGCCAGCAGGCCTATGACCTGGTGGTGTTGGATGTGGGCCTGCCGGACATGAGCGGCTTCGAGGTCTGCCGCCGCCTGCGCGCCTTCAGCGAGGTGCCGGTGATCTTCCTGACCGCGCGCAACGACGAGTTCGACCGGGTGCTGGGCCTGGAGCTGGGCGCGGACGATTACATGGCCAAACCGTTCTCGCCACGCGAGCTGGTGGCGCGGGTGCGCGCGCGGCTGCGCCGTGCCGGGGCGGCCGGTGCGGTGGCCGAGGCTGCAGGCTGGCAGCAGCTCGGGCGCTTTGCGATCGACCGCGAGGGCCGCCGGATCCGTTTCGGCGAGCAGCCGCTGGACCTGACCCGCTACGAATACGCGCTGATGGCGGCGCTGCTGCAGCGCCCCGGGGCGATTCTCAGCCGTGCCCAGCTGATGGACCGCGGCTGGGACAGCGACGCCGACAGCGCCGACCGCACCGTGGACACCCACGTGAAGACCCTGCGCGCCAAGCTGCGCGCCGCAGGTGCCGATCCCGACCCGATCCGCACCCATCGCGGGCTGGGCTACGCGCTGGAGGCGTAACCGTGCGCCTGGGCCTCAAACTGTTCCTGGGCTTCTTCCTGATCGTGGGCATCGCCGCGTTCTTCGTGATGCGCATCTTCGTCAACGAAGTGAAGCCGGGCGTACGCCAGGCGATGGAGTCGACCCTGGTCGACGCGGCCAACGTGCTGGCGGAAATGGCAGCGGCCGACCTCAAGGCCGGCAGGCTGCGCAATGGCACGTTCGTGGCCAATCTGGCGCGCGCACAACAGCGCGATCCCAAGGCGATGGTGTGGCGCTTTCCCAAACGCACGCTGGATTACCAGGTGACCATCACCGATGCCAAGGGCATCGTGGTCTACGACTCCAAGGGCCGCGACGTCGGCCGCGACAACTCACGCTGGAACGATGTCTACCGCACGCTGCGCGGCGAGTACGGCGCACGTTCCAGCCCGGAGACGCCGGGCGATGAGACCCAGTCGGTGATGCATGTGGCCGCACCGATCCTGGACCCGGCCGATGGCCGCACCCTGATCGGTGTACTCAGCCTGGCCCAGCCCAACCGCAGCATCGACCCGTTCATCGCCGCCAGCCAGCGCGCGATCATCAAGCGCGGGGCGTGGCTGATCGGACTGTCGGCGCTGATCGGGCTGCTGATGACGGGCTGGCTGATGCACGGCGTCAACCGCCTCAACCGCTATGCCAAGGCGGTCAGTGCAGGCGAGCCGGTGCCGCCACCGAAGCCACGCCGCGATGAGATCGGCGACCTCGGCCAGGCGCTGGAAACCATGCGCCGCAAGCTGGAAGGCAAGGCTTACGTGGAGCAGTACGTGCAATCGCTGACCCACGAAATGAAGAGCCCGCTGGCGGCCATCCGCGGGGCGGCCGAACTGCTGCAGGAGCCGTTGCCCGATGCCGACCGCGAGCACTTCGCGCGCAGCATCCAGGGCCAGGCACAGCGCCTGACCGAAACCATCGACAAGCTGCTGGCGCTGGCCGAAGTGGAGCAGTACGGCTGGCTGCAGAAGCAGGAACGCATCGCCCTGGCGCCGTTGCTGCAGGCCGCTGCCGATGCGGTCGCCGTGCGCGCCCAGGCCGCCGGCGTGACCATCACGGTGCACGCGCCGCATGCGCCGGACCTGCAGGGCGACCGCTACCTGCTGCGCCAGGCATTGAACAACCTGCTGGAGAACGCCGTGGCCTTCGCGCC
Source organism: Stenotrophomonas sp. GZD-301 (assembly GCF_049310345.1). Classification (NCBI taxonomy): domain Bacteria; kingdom Pseudomonadati; phylum Pseudomonadota; class Gammaproteobacteria; order Lysobacterales; family Lysobacteraceae; genus Stenotrophomonas; species Stenotrophomonas sp. GZD-301. Next base: position 7,616 of record NZ_JBMOWY010000011.1, read on the forward strand.
GCCCGGCAGCGACATCGCGGTGCGTGCACAGGCCGCCGACGGCGGCATCGCATTGCAGGTGGACGATCACGGCAGCGGCGTGCCCGACTACGCCCTGGAGCGCGTGTTCGAGCGCTTCTATTCGCTGGCGCGGCCGGCAACCGGCCAGCGCAGTTCCGGGCTGGGCCTGTCGTTCGTCCAGGAAGTGGCGCGGCTGCACGGCGGCCGTGCCAGCCTGCGCAACCGCGATGGCGGCGGTGCGCAGGCGGTGTTGTGGCTGCCGCTGCGGCCGCCGTCGGCACCCGCGCGCCGCTGAGCGCGCAGGGACTTCACACAGACTTCAAGTTCAGCACAAACCCCGCACATCGCCGTGCGCGACGCTGGCGCCCTCCCAACCGAGGACGGGCGATGAAATCCCTGAAGATGCTGTTGCGGTTCGCCATTGTCGGCGGGCTGATCCTGTTGCTGCTGATTCCCCTGGCGCTGATCAAAGGCGTAATCAACGAACGCGAGGCGTATCGCAACGAGGCCTATCAGCGTGTCGCGCAGAGCCGGGCCGGCGCGCAGACGCTGACCGGTCCGATCCGCGTGGTGCCGTGGACCGAGACCCGCGAGGTCGAGGTGGTGGATGCGGCCGGCACCAAAAAGAAGGAAAAGCAGGTCGAGCAGGGCGAGTGGCTGCAGATGCCGTCCAAGCTGCAGGTGGACGGCCGGATGCAGCCGGATGAGCGCCGTGTCGGCCTGTTCCGGGTGCCGGTGTACAGCTGGAACGCCACCATCACCGCCGAGTTCGCCGACGACGACTATCCCGCCAAGGACGGCCGCGTGTATGGCACGCCGTACCTGACCGTGGGCATCGCCGACGTGCGTGGCCTGGTCGGCTCGCCGCAGCTGCAGGTGGATGGCAAGGCGCTGGACCTGTTGCCCGATCCGGGCCCGGTGCGCAACATCTCCACCGGCCTCCACGTGGATCTGGCCGCGTTCGACGACAACCGCGGTGGCGTGCTGAAGGCCAGCACGGTGGAGCTGACGCTGGTGCTGGATGGCAGCCGCTCGCTGGCGGTGGTGCCGGTCGGCGACGACAGCCGCATCGCATTGCGTTCGCCCTGGCCGCATCCGCTGTTCGGCGGCAGCTTCCTGCCCAACCAGCGCAAGGTGGATGCGCAGGGCTTCGACGCACAGTGGGCGGTGTCTTCGCTGGCGTCGCGGGCGCAGCAGCAGCTGCGCAGCGCTGGCGATGTCGAGATTGAATCGGTCAGCGTGGAGCTGGTCAATCCGGTGGACGTGTATACGCAGGCCGACCGTGCCAGCAAGTACGGCATCCTGTTCATCGTGCTGACCTTCGTCGGCTTCATCCTGTTCGAGCTGATCAAGCACTTGCGCATCCACCCGCTGCAGTACCTGATGGTGGGGTTGGGCCTGGCGGTGTTCTTCCTGCTGCTGCTGAGCCTGTCCGAGCACATTCCGTTCTGGATGGCGTATGCGGTCTCGGCGGTGGCGTGCATCGGCGTGCAGGCGGTGTATCTGTCCGGTGTGCTGCACAGCTGGAAACGCGGGCTGGGCTTTGCCGCCATGCTCAGCGTGTTGTACGGCGCGCTGTATGGCCTGCTGATCTCGGAGAACAACGCGCTGCTGATGGGGTCGCTGCTGCTGTTCGCGGTGCTGGCCTCGGCGATGTGGATCACCCGCCGGGTGGACTGGTACGAGCTGGGCGCCAGCCTCAAGTAAGCAGGGAGACGATGATGATCACTTCCCGCCGCCTGCAGGAGCGCGCCAGCCGCGCCCTGCCGGCCCGTCTGGGGCGGTGCGCGCTGCTGGCCGGGGAGGGCGCCGGCGACGGTTGGCCCTCCCCGTTGCAGGCTTTGCCGGGTGCGCGCGTCGCGCCCGGCCTGATGCGCTTCTCGATTGCGGCCGAGACCCGCGCGGCGTTGCTCGCGCGCGGGCTGGCCTTCCTGCGCGATGCGCGCCAGGCCCGCGGCAGCTTGCCGCAGCCGGCGGGATGCGCCGCGTACCGGCCGTGGCAGGAAGGCGCGGCCGCGCTTGCGGAGGCCGGTATCGACGGGCTCCCTGTCGACTGGCCGCAGTACACGCCGGTGTACGCCAGTGCCGCCATCGACCGCAGCCGCTGGTTGCTGCTGATGCCGGTCCAGGGGGTGCTCTGGTACGGCTGGCGCGCGTGAGCGCAACGCGGTGGCATCGGTGCACCCATGACTGATGGCCCGCGGGCGCCGGGCGCGCCGCCGGCTAGACTCGCCTGTCGCGGCGCGTGCCGTGCAACGAGGGGTGGTCGAGTTGAAGCGGAGCATGTTCAAGCGGAACGCGGTGAAGTGGGGCGTGCTTGCCCTGGCCCTGGCGCTGAGTGGCGGCGTCGGTGCGCAGGCGAAGGAGCCGGTGGACCTGGACATGGTCAGCCGCATCCGGCAGGAAGCATTCCACCGCTCGCAGGTGATGGCGACCTTCAGCCATCTGACCGAACAGATCGGTCCGCGCCTGACCAACTCCCCGGCGATGACCGAGGCCAATGCCTGGACCCGCAGCCGGTTCACGGACTGGGGCCTGCAGAACGTGCACGACGAAGCCTTCGATGCGTTCGGCCGCGGCTGGGAATTCAGCAACGCCAACGTCGAGATGCTCAGCCCGCGGGTGACCCCGTTGTATGCGCTGCCCAAGGCGTGGACGCCCGGCACGCGTGGTCCGGTGGAAGGCGAGGTGATCAAGGTCGACATCAAGAAGCTCGCCGACCTCGACCAGTACAAGGGCAAGCTGGCCGGCAAAATCCTGCTGCTCAACGATGCACGCGATTACGCACGCGCCAGCAGCGCCGACTCGCACCGCCATGACGAGGCCGGCCTGGCCGAGCTGCAGGTGTTCGCGGTGCCCAAGGACGTGGCCGACGCCAAGGCCGACCGTGCCAAGAAGGCCAAGGAATACCTGGAGAGGCAGGCGCTGACCCGTGCCACCAATGCGTTCTTCGCCGAACAGGGCGTGCTGGCAACGATCAGCATCAGCGGCTGGGACAACGGCATCATCCGTGTCGGCGGCGGTGGGTCGCGCAAGGCCGGCGAGCCGGTCGGCGTGCCGGAACTGGCGATGATGGCCGAGCACTACAACCAGCTGGTGCGCGCGCTGGACCACAAGCAGCCGGTAAAGCTGCGCGTGGACGTCCAGGCGCGTTTCACCGACGACACCGACCAGCCCGGCTACAACACGCTGGCCGAGATCCGCGGCAGCAGCAAGGCCGACGAGATCGTGATGCTCGGCGCGCACCTGGATTCGTGGCACACCGGTACCGGCGCGGCCGACAACGCCGCCGGCGTGGCGGTGATGATGGAAGCCATGCGCATCCTCAAGGCGGTGGGCGCCAAGCCCAAGCGCACCATCCGCGTGGCGTTGTGGAGCGGTGAGGAGCAGGGGCTGGTGGGGTCGCAGGACTATGTCTCGCGGCACCTGGCTCGCTACCCGGAGCCGACCGACCCGCAGCAGCTGTCGCTGCCGGCCTCGATGCGCGAACCGACCGGTGCGCTGCAGCGCCAGCGCGATTACGACCGGTTCTCGGCGTACTTCAACATGGACAACGGCTCGGGCCGCTTCCGTGGCATCTACGCGCAGGAAAATCTGGCGGCCGTGCCGATCTTCGAAGCGTGGCTGGCGCCGTTCCACGATGTCGGCGCGACCACCGTCGCCACGCGCAACACCGGCAGCACCGATCACATCGCCTTCGATCGTGTGGGCCTGCCCGGCTTCCAGTTCATCCAGGACCGCCTGGACTACTTCAGCAACGTGCACCACAGCAATCTGGACACCTGGGACCACGCCGAGCCGGAAGACCTCAAGCAGGCAGCGGCCATCGTGGCGTCCTTCGTCTACCACGCCGCGATGCGCGACGAGAAGCTGCCGCGCAAGCCGCTGCTCGCGCCCTGAGCCGGCGCTGCCGGCCCCTCATGGTGCAGCGGCGGCGCCGGAGGGCGCCGCCGTGCGGGCCAGGGCCAGGCGGAACTGGCGTGGCCCGGTGTCGGCGCTGGCGGGCAGTTCATGCACGTGCATGGCCTGCAACGGGGCGTGCCCGTCCTGGTCGATCGCCATCAATTGCCGCGCCAGCAGGTCCTGGGTCCGCTGGGACCCGGACAGGCCCGCCAGACACAGCGACGCATCGCAGGCCAGGGTGTGCAGCGACAGCGGCGGCAGCAGGGTCGCAAGGTAGGCGTCGAGCCCCTGGTGCAGCAGCGCCACGGTGCGAGGATCGGGACGGTCGTGCCGCCGTCGCCACTCCTCCAGCAGCGCATCGAACGCGGTGTCGTCGGACAGGAGCCCGCCCAGCGCACGCAGCGGGGTGTCGACCTCGCCGGGCGGCCCGGCCATCAGGCGGGACTGCAGGGGCGGTTCCAGCACGCGGGCGATCCACGGGGCCAGACGCGTCGCCTGGACCCGCGGCATCACCGGGCCGGGCGGCACGGGTACTTCCGGCCAGCTGACCACCGCCATCATCACCACCCCCAACGCGAGCACCAGCGCGCTGGCGGGCGCGGCGACATGCAGGGCGGGGACGCGGGGGGGAGCAGGGTGGTGCATGGGAACCTCCGGCAGTGCGGGATGCAGGACGGCGGGCGTGCCACCGCGCTGCCATGAAAGCAGGGCAGGCACCGGAAATCTTTAGGAATCGGCCGGTTTTCGCATGAGCGGCCGCAGGCGGGTAAAATTGCCGGGATTCCCGTTCCCCGAGCCCTCCATGATCTGCCGCACCCGCTTTGCCCCCAGTCCCACCGGTTACCTGCATATCGGTGGCGCCCGCACCGCGCTGTACTGCTGGCTGGAGGCCCGCCACCGGGGCGGCGAGTTCGTGCTGCGCATCGAGGACACCGACCGTGAACGCAGCACCCAGGGCGCGATCGACGCGATCCTGGAGGCAATGGACTGGCTGGGCCTTGGCTACGACGAAGGCCCGATCTACCAGACCGACCGCGTTGCCCGTTACAAGGCGGTGGCCGAGCAGCTGGTTGCCGACGGCAAGGCCTATTACGCCTACGAGACCAAGGAAGAGCTGGACGCGATGCGCGAGGCCGCGATGGCCCGCCAGGAGAAGCCGCGTTACAACGGCGCCGCGCGCGAGCTGGGCCTGCCCTACCGCGACGACCCCAACCGCGTGATCCGCTTCAAGAATCCGCTTGAGGGCACGGTGGTGTTCGACGACCTGATCAAGGGCCGCATCGAGATCGCCAACAGTGAACTCGACGACATGGTGATCTTCCGTCCGGATGGCTTCCCCACCTACAACTTCGCGGTGGTGGTGGACGACTGGGACATGCGCATCAGCGAAGTCATCCGCGGCGACGACCACATCAACAACACCCCGCGCCAGATCAACCTGTACGAAGGCATCGGCGCGCCGGTGCCGAAGTTCGGCCACATGCCGATGATCCTGGACGAGCAGGGCGCCAAGCTGTCCAAGCGCACCGGCGCGGCCGACGTGATGCAGTACAAGGATGCCGGCTACCTGCCCGACGCGCTGTTGAGCTATCTGGCCCGCCTGGGCTGGTCGCACGGCGACCAGGAGCTGTTCACCCGCCAGGAGCTGATCGACCTGTTCGACGTGACCCACTGCAACTCCAAGGCCGCGCGCCTGGACATGGCCAAGCTGGGCTGGGTCAACCAGCACTTCCTGAAGACCGTGGACCCGGCCGACATCGCACCGCACCTGGTCTACCAGCTGAACAAGCTGGGCCTGGACCTGGCGGCAGGCCCGGCGCCGGCCGACGTGGTGGTGGCCCTGCGCGATCGCGTGCAGACGCTGAAGGAAATGGCCGAGAAGGCCGTGGTCTGGTACCAGCCGCTGACCGACTACGACGACGCGGCGGTGGCCAAGCACTTCAAGCCGGGCGCGGAACTGCCGCTGGGCAAGGCCCGCGAGCTGCTTGCCGCGGCCGGGGAGTGGACCGTCGACAGCGTCTCGGCGGCCCTGCACGACGTGGCCACCGCGCTGGAGATCGGCATGGGCAAGGTCGCCCAGCCGCTGCGCGTGGCCATCACCGGCACCCAGGTCAGCCCCGACATTTCCCAGACCGTGTTCCTGGCCGGGCGTGAAGAGGCCTTGAAACGCATCGACGCCGCACTCACTAAAGTACCGACGGCCTGATAACCGGAGACCGCGCATGTCCGCCAAGACCGCTTGTACCGCCCCGCACCACCATGTTCACGATGCCTCGGATTTCGTGAAGGTGGTCGAACGCGTGTGCATCGAGCGCGGACTGCGCCTGACGCCCATCCGCGCCAACGTGCTGCGCCTGATCGCCGAGGCCGGCAAACCGGTCAAGGCCTACGAGCTGCTCGAGTGGGTGCGCAACGGCAAGGGCGTGGGCGCTGATGCCCCGCCCACCGTGTACCGCGCGCTGGACTTCCTGATGGCCAACGGCTTCGTGCACAAGCTCGAATCGGTGAACGCCTTCGTGGCGTGCCACCACCCGAGCAGCGCGCAGCACTCGGTGCCGTTCCTGATCTGCAACAGCTGCCACAGCGCGGTGGAACTGGAAGACCGCGAGATCGTCAGCCAGTTGGAGAAGCGCGCCAAGGAGCTTGGTTTCCAGCCGCAGGCACAGACCCTGGAAGTACACGGCCTCTGCGCGCGCTGCGCGGGGTAACGCCACCCCCGCTGTGACGGGGCATCAGTCCAGCAGGCGTGCGACCTGCTGCATGCGGCGGGTCAGTTCGCCAGTCAGCTGCGGCACGCGGCGGATCAGCTCCGCGTGCTCGTACAGATTCGCTTCCATCGCGGTCAGCAGACGCGCGATGCGGCTCTTCGGGTCGTCAACACGGCAGCGCGACCGGCCGAACTCGACCAGGTCCAGCCGGGCCATGAACAGGTTGCGGTGTCGGTTCAACGACAACGCCAGCGTGTCGTCAGGCAGGTAGCAGGTGGTGCACACGATGTCGTATGCCGGTGAAAGGCGTACCTCCTGCGACTGCGGATGGTCATACAGCAGCCCGAAATTCTTCAGGTGGGCATCGCCGTTGCCGACCATGCACGACAGGGCGACCTGATCGAACAGCTGGGCCAGCGACGCGGCGCGGTTGGCCGGATCGCAGTACGCCTCCACCACGGTGGCCACGTTCTCATAGCTGCTGTCGTACTTGGACTCCGCATCGAGCCCCATCAGCACCGCGGCGTCCTCGAAGCCCAGCGGCGCACCGGCGGCGTCACGGTCGAAGCGGCGCATCACGAACCGGTTGAGATCCTCGGACAGGTGGAACTCCGCCACCGGGATGCCCGCTTCACGGGCGATGCTCATGCACACGAACTCGTTGATCGGCAGCCCGGCGTAGCCGTTGCCGGATGCCTTCACGATCAGTTCCGGCGTGGACAATGCCGCCTGGTAGTACAGCGGATCGACCTGCTCGGGCACCAGCAGCTTGGGCTGCACACCGGAGATGCCCGTGCGCAGCAGGTAGTCCTGGGTCAGTTGCTCGAACAGATTGCCGGTGCCCTCGTTGGCCAGCAGATCGGCAAGCGCGATCGGGGGAGCGGTGCGTTCAATCGGGTCCGGAAGTGCCAGGCGCACGCGGCCAATCCCTGCGCTTCCGCTGGTCAGTGCCAGCAGCATCATCGGATCAAGCCGGGAGGTCTTGGCGAACCGTGCGCGCAACCGCTCCAGCACGAAGCCTTCCGGAAGATTCATCTGAAAGATCGGGAACAGGGTGGGCGACTGGTACTGCAGGCTTCGCCGGGGCATGCCCAGCGCCACCTCGGCGGCCGGCACGGCATGCCGGTCGTAGTCGAACAGGTAGCGTTCCGCGCGCGACAACCCCCCGGCGGGGCCCTGTGGTGTCGTGGCGATCAGGTGGTCAATCACGGCCGCTCATCTTGTGCGCGGTGGCCGCGCGCGGCTCCGCCTGCAGCAGTGCACGGATCTCGTCGGTGGTGGGGCGGCGTACCGGCACCGTGGTCAGCTCGGCGCCCATTGCCTCGACCATTGCCACAAAGGTGCCCAGCGAGAGTCCCGCCGCGCCCTTCTCGGCATTGATGACCGCTTTACGCGTAGTGCCGGCTTTGTCCGCCAGCTGCACCTGGCTCAGGCCCCGCTGCTTGCGGAGGTCGCGGAGAGACTGTCCGACACGTGCCAGAATGATGTCGTTCATGATCTATATTCGGGACTTTAGGTGTCTGATGTTCCGAATATAGCACATATAATGTGCGGTATATGGATCATTGGCATGCGAAAGTCCAGTATATGGAACATTGCGTGACCGGCGTGCTATCGCCCCGAATCCTGCGCCGCCGCCCCGGCATCGGCCGTCTCCACCCGCACCACCACCGACATGCCCGGGCGCAGCCGCTTGGCCAGCGGCTGGTCGGGGTCGATGGCGATCCGGATCGGCAGGCGCTGCACCACCTTGGTGAAGTTGCCGCTGGCATTGTCCGGGCGCAGCACGCTGAACTCCGAGCCGGTAGCCGGGGCGATCTGTTCGATATGGCCGTGCAGGCGCTGGCCGTCGAAGGCATCCACCGAGAAGGTGGCCGCTTGGCCGATGCGCATTTTCCAGGTCTGGCCTTCCTTGAAGTTGGCCACCACCCACAGCGCATCGGGCACCAGGAACAGCAGCTGCGAGCCGGCGGTGACGTACTGACCCAGACGGACCGAGGCTTCGCTGATCTGCCCATCGCGGGGCGCGTGGATGACGGTGTTGGCCAGGTCGATGCGCGCCAGTTCGAGCTGTGCCTGCGCGGTTTCCACCCGGGCTTCCAGCCCTTTGCGGGCCACCTGGGTGGAGGTCAGGGTTTCCTCGGCGATGCGGATCTGCGCCTGCGACTGCAGCACCGCCGACTGCGCGGACTGCGCGCCGGTACGGAACTTGTCGCGGTCGTTGAGGGCGACCAGCTGCTGCGCCGCCAGTTCTTCGTAGCGCTTGAGCTCGTTGCGCGAGCGCGACAGCTCGCTCTGGCCGGCGGCAAGGTTGGCCTGCGCGGCGGCGATCTGCGCGCGGTTCTGCGCCTGGGTCTGGTCGGAGTTGGCCAGCGCGGCGCGCGCGCTGTCCAGATCGGCCTGGGCCTGGGCCACTTTCTCCTTGTAGATGCGGTCATCGATACGCACCAGCGCATCGCCCTTGCGCACGTACTGGAAGTCCTTGACCAGCACGTCGGTGACGTAGCCGTTCACCTGGGGCGCCAGCACGGTGATCTGGCCGCGCACGTAGGCGTTGTCGGTGCTGACCCGGGTGCTGTCGAACGGCCACAACGACCACGCGCGCAGGATCAATGCGATCCCGAGCAGGGCGATCACGACCATGATCACCACGCTGCGCGTGCTGGGTTTGAGGTACTTGGGCACCCCCGACGGTGCCGCCGCGGCGGGCGTGCCGGTCGGGGCCGCGTCGGTCGGCGGCGCCGGGTTCACCGTGTCGGGCGGGGTGTCGTCGCGCGGCGGGGGAGTGGGCATGTCGGGACTCATCGGGGGGTGACCGGCGGGGATGCCGGCGGGGAGGGGAACACGGCGGAGCGGTGGCGCTTGCGCCATTGCTTGAGCAGGGCGGTGCGCACCGAGAGCAACAGCAACCAGCCCAGGAAGGCCAGCGCTACCGTGCCGCTGAGGGTGAACACATCATTGAACGCGCGCACATTGGCCTCGCGGCGCGTGGTCAGTGCCAACTGCGCGGTGCCCTGCGCGCTGCGCTGCACCGGGTCGGCGATCAGGCCGGCATACAGTTGTTGCTGCTGTTTCAGGCGCTGCGCCACCACGCCATCGGCCGGATCGAGCTGGCTGACCAGCGCACTGGAATACACCTGCTCGCGGTGCAGCTGGTAGGTGCCCAGCACCGCCGAACCGGCCAGGCCACCCAGTGTCTGGGTGATCGACAGCGTGACCAGAAAGGTGATCATGTGGTCCACGCCCTGCTTCAAGGCTTGGGTGATGCCGAGCATGATCAGCGGGCCCATGAACATGCCGGCGCCGACCGAGGCCAGGAACTGGCTGGCGTAGAAGTCGTGCGGGCGGTCCAGGCTGGTCCGGCTCTGGTCGAGGAACGCGGCGCTGCCCAGCAGCAGGATCGCCATCAGCAGTTGGGCAATGATCCGCTTCGGGCCGAAGGTCAGCGACGCCGCCGCGATGCCGGTCACCACGCCGGCCAGGATCACGCCGAACAGCGGGCGCATCTGGTCCGGGCCCATCCCGAGCTGGCGCATCAACCCGACCACGCCGTAGGACTGCTCGGTGGTCAGGAAGCGGATCAGGAACGCACCGACAATGAAGTGCAGCACCGGCAGGCTGGCCAGCCAGCGGGTCTGCAGCAACGGGTTGCGCCGGTAGTGTTCGATGATGAAGGCCGTGGTGCCCAGCACGATCGCGGCCACCAGCGCCCAGCCCAGCCAGGGGGTGTCGAACCACCAGCGCGTATAGCCCTGGGCCAGCACCACCACCAGCAGGCCCACCGCCGGCGCGAGCAGGGCGAAGGTCAGGAAATCCAAGGGCTCGAACGCCTTGATCTGCGCACCCGGCGGCAGTTTGAGGACGACGACCGCGGCGAACGCGCACAGCGCCAGCCCGGCTTCGAACAGGTAGAGGTTGTGCCATTGGCCGGTATCGACCAGGCCCGGTGACACCAGCCAGGCGATCGGGATCGCCAGCTGCGAGATGCCCACGCCGATCACCAGCAGGTTGCCGGTGTAGCGGCGCGGCAGTGATTGCAGCATGTACAGCGTGCCGAGCGTGCTGCAGGCCGCACCCGCGAATCCGCTGGCGGCGCGCGTCAGCAGCGTGGTCTCGTAGCTGCCGACAAACAGGTGCAGGACCGCCAGCGCGGCGTACAGGCCCAGCCCGATTTCGGCGAAGAGGCGGATGCCGTACTGCTGGCGGAATTTGAAGGCCAGCAGGTTGGCGGTCACGTTGACCATCGCGTACGCCGCCACCAGCCAGCTGCCCTGTGCCGGCGTGAGCCCGAGCTGGCCCTGCATGAAGGGAAGGTTGGCGGTGACCAGTGCGTTGCCGAGCCCACCGGTGATGCCCACCAGCAGCGCCACCAGCGCGTAGGCCAGGCGCCGGTGCGGCGGATGCCACGGCATGGACGCCGAGCCGGGCAGGGTCGGCTTCTCGTGTTCTTCCCAGTCCGGTACCGGCTTGAGGTACTGCGGCATCACCCCTCCCCGTGATCAGGCCCCCGCAGTCCACCACGCAGCAACTGCAGGGCGCGCGTGGCCAGCGTGGCGCGTTCTTCCCGGGTCTTGCCACGCAGCGCGGCTCCCAGCATGCCCGAGATCAGTGAAATGTCCGTCACATCGAGATCGGCGCGGCACAGGCCTGCTGCGATGGCGCGCTGCATGGGCGCGCGCAGCACGGCGCGGATGGTTTCGCGCGCGGTCTTGATGGTGGGGTCGTCCGGGTCGACGGCGCGCCAGTAGTCCGACAGCGCCGGCGACTGCACGATGCGCGCGGCCATGCCGTCGAGCACCTCGAACAGAGCGTCGTCGCGGTCACCCAGCGTCTGCACCTGGCGCTGGATGCGGGTGACCGTGCGTTGCAGCAGGGCCTCCACCAGCGCGGTGCGGTCGGGGAAGTTGCGGTAGAGGGTGGCGCGCCCGACCTGGGCGCGTTCGACCACGAGGTCCAGCGGGGCAGTCACGCCGTGCTGGCCGAACACGGCGTCGGCGGCATCGAGGATCTGGGCGCGGCGGGCGGCCGCGTCGGCACGTTGGGTAGGCATGGCCCATGTTCGGACAGAAGTGTCCGTTCTGGAAGGGGCGGACGCGTCACGCGGCGTGCGCGCAGGGGGCGCCGCTGGGGTTTGTGCAGGGCGGGTGAACTCAGCGCGGTGCCGGTGCCGCGTGGCAGCCGACGCCCTCGCGGATCGGCAGGTTGATCACGGCGGCCAGTGCGGCCAGCGCCATGTCCGCGTACCACATCCACAGGTAGTTGCCGGTGTGCGCCAGCGCCAGTCCGCCCAGCCAGGCGCCGAAGAAGCCGCCGAGCTGGTGCGAAAGCAGGGTCAAGCCGAACAGGGTGCCGAGGTAGCGCGGGCCGAACAGCTTGCCGACCAGGCCGGCGGTGGGCGGGACGGTGGCGAGCCAGGTGAAGCCCAGTGCGGCGGAGAAGACGTAGAAGGTGGTCGCGGTGGGCGGCGCCATCAGGTACAGGCCGATCATCACCGCACGGCTGGCATACATCCAGAACAGCAGGTACTTCATGCGGAAGCGCTGGCCCAGTGCGCCGACGATCAGGCTGCCGGCGACGTTGCACAGGCCGATCAGTGCGATGGAGGCGGACGCGACGTTCGGCGACAGCCCGCACAGGGCGATCTCGCCGGGCAGGTGGGTGACGAGGAAGGCGATGTGCACGCCGCAGGTGAAGAAGCCCAGGTGCAGGCACCAGTAGCTGCGGTCGCGCACGGCCACGCGCAGTTGCGCGCGCAGGCCGCCGTCGTCCGCTGCGGCGGTCTGTGTGTGGTCGCCGGCGCGCCGCCGCAATGGCCAGGCCAGCGGCACGGACAGCAGGGTGATCACGGCCATTGTGGTCATGGCACGCGCCCAGCCGGCGGTGTTGATGATCCACTGCACCAGCGGGGCGAACACGAACTGGCCGAGCGAACCGCCCGCGTTGATCAGGCCGGCGGCAAAGGAGCGTTTTTCGGCGGGGAGCCGGTGCGCGGTGGCGCCGATCAGGACGGAAAAGCTGCCGGCACCGGCGCCGGCGGCCATCAGCAGGCCGAGGGTGAAGGTCATGCCGAGCGGGCTGGTCAGCAGCGGTGCCAGCAGCAGGCCGGCGGCCAGCAGCAGGGCGCCGAAGACGAGCACCGGCAACGGGCCGCGCTGGTCGGCAATGGCGCCGAAGACCGGTTGGACGGCGCCCCAGACGAACTGGCCGATGGCCAGGGCGAAGCTGATCTCGACGATGCTCACGCCGGTGCCGCGATGCAGGGGGTCGACGTAGAGGCCGGACGTCTGGCGCACGCCCATCGTGACCATCAGGATGGCGGAGGCGGCGATCAACAGGCCCCAGTGCATGCCGGGTGCGCGTGGCGACGAGGCGTTCATGCGCGGTCTCCGGCGTCCAGGGCGTGGTCGAGCTGGTCGAGCAGGCTGTTGAGGCGGGCGGTTGGGCTGGGGCCGAAGGTGGCTTCGACTTCGTCCTGCGCACGCTGCCACAGGGGGCGGGCGCGGCGCAGGCAGGCCTTGCCGGTCGGGGTGATGGCGATGAGGCGCTGGCGCGCGTCGTCGCCGCGCTGTTCCTGCAGCCAGCCGGCCTGCAGCAGCGGTTTGAGGTTGCGGGTGAGAGTGGTGCGGTCCATGCCGAGCGCCTCGGCGAGTTCGCCGACCAGGCGTGGTTGTGGGGCGCGGCGCAGGATCGAGTAGGCGTTGAGGCTGAGCCCGGCCGGGGCGAGGTGGGTGTCGTAGATCTGCGAGAGCCGGCGCGCGGCCCGGCGCAGGCGGAAGCAGGTGCAGGGGCTGGTGGCGGTCGGGTCCATGCGGGTGGGCCGGGTGGGATGTCGGATGATACGTGCATATGCACGTTGTTGGTCAAGTGCCGGAGCAACGGCAACGGCAACGGCAACGGCAACGGCAACGGCAACGGCAACGGCAACGGCAGGGGCAGGGGCGGTTTGGCGGTGGCCTGGAGGGTGCGGGAATGGACGGCGGGCACGCGGTTCCAGGACACGCCGTGAACCCATCCCTGGGGGCTCGTGGGCGCCATCCCTGGCGCCCAACGGTCCTGGAACCGCGTACCCGCCGCCCATCGCACAGTGCGTGCGCGTGCCAGCGAACAGAAGCCTCCGAACAGCGGCCCCGCGCTGGGTCGACCGGCCGCTGCGCCTGGACGTGGGTAGAGCCCTCGCCATGTGTGCCTGGGGCGGGAAGAAGAACAAAAAAAAGGGGGCCTTGCGGCCCCCTCAGGGTAAAAACAACGACCCCAGTCGTGAGAAGCGGGTATCAGAAGAAGGCGCGGATGCCGAAGGCGACGCCGCGGCCCGGCAGCGGGGAGTAGTCGCGCAGGAGGGAGGTGTGCGGGCGGACTTCCTGGTTGGTCAGGTTGTTGCCGTCCAGGAAGACTTCGTAGCTGTTGCTGTCGTTGCGGTCCCAGCGGTAGGCGAGGTGGGCGTCGACCAGGGTGTAGCCGTTGCTCGGGTCTTCGTTCTGGGCCACGTCCTTCTGGCTGCTGTAGCGTACGGCACCGACCGAGGCGCGCCAGCCGTCGCGGGACCAGCGCAGGTCGGCACCGACGCGGGCCGGGGAAATACGCGGCAGGTAGCCGCTGTTGGCCAGGTCCACGGTGTAGTTGTGGTTGTGGTCGCCATGCGGCACGGCGATGTCCACGCTGCGGCTGCCGCTGCCATCCAGTTCGGCCTTGACGTAGTCGCCGAACACGCGCAGGTCCCAGTCGCCGGAGGTGCCTTCGAACAGGTGGAACAGGGCTTCGGCTTCGGCGCCCTTGAAGGTGGCGTCCTGCTGGGTCCACAGGCGGACCGGCAGCGATTCGACCACGCCGGTGTCGGCCAGGTAGATGAAGTTCTTGAACTTGGTCTGGTAGATCGAGGCGGAGAAGTCGACGCGGTCGCTATGTGTGTGGATGCCCAGTTCAACGCGCTGCCCGCGCTCGGTCTTCAGGTCGGCATTGCCGATTTCCAGGGAGCGGGTGGCGATATGCGCGCCGGCGGCATACAGCTCTTCGTTGGTCGGCGCGCGCTCGGAGCCGTCCACGCCGAAGCGCAGGTCCACGGCGTCGTTGAGCTTCCAGATGCCTGCGGCGGAGAGGTTGGTGGCATCGAACGTGCGGGCGCGGTAGTCGCCGGTCGGGTCAAGCTTGACCTGGTCGTGGCGGCCGCCGAGTTCCAGCTTGAACGGGCCGAACTGCTTTTCCTGCAGGACGAACAGGCCGATGTTCTTCGTGTTGGTGTCGGGCACGAAGGCTTCTTCGCCCTTGGCGCCGAAGTCGCCGTTGCCGAACTGCAGGCCGAAGGCGCCGTCCCAGCCGCCGATCTGCTGCTGCACCGCTTCCAGGCGGGTTTCGATGCCGCGGTTGGTGAAGCGCGTGGAGGGCGTGCCGGCTTCCAGTTCGGTGTGCTCGTAGTCGGTGTAGGCCGTGCGCACGTTGATGTTCTTCAGGAACGAGACCGGGTTGTAGATGCCGGCCTTGGCTTCGAAGCGGTTCTGCACCATGTCGATGCGGACGTCGTGCTCGTCGCCTTCTTCCTCGTCGCCGTGGTCGTGGTCGTGATCATGGCCGTGGTCATCGTCGGCATGCACGTGCGCGCCGTTGGGGATGCCGTAGTTGGTGCGGTAGGTGCTGGCCGAGATGCCGGCGTAACCGCCGTCGCCCAGCCAGGTAACGCCCAGGCCGCCGGCGCGGGTGCGGATGGAGCTGTTGTCCAGGCGGCCGCGGCGCGGCTCGTCGGTGTCGCCGTCGTCGTGATCGTGGCCGCTGTGGTCTTCCAGGCCATCGATCACGGCGTAGCCCGGGATGCGGTAGTCGTCGCCGTTGCGCACGAGGCCATCCACATGCAGCACCACGTTGCCGCTGACGCCGTCGAGGCGGAACATGCCGCTGCGCTCGTCATTGACCGAGTTGCCGCGCAGTTCGGCGCGGCCGCTGAGCGGGCGGTCCGGCAGTTCGCGCGCGATGCGGCCGTCGACCACGTTGACCGCGCCGCCGATCGCGCCGCTGCCGAACAGCAGCGTGGCCGGGCCCTTCAACACTTCGATCTGGTCGGCCAGGAACGGTTCGATGCTGGTGGCATGGTCGGCACTGACGGTGGAGGCATCCATGTTGCCCATGCCGTTGGACAGCACCGCCACGCGCGGGCCTTCCTGCCCACGGATGATCGGGCGGCCGACGCCGGGGCCGAAGAAGGTGCTCTGCACACCGGGCAGCTTGGCCACGGTGTCGCCGAGCGTGCCGGCCTTCTGTTCGTCCAGGCGCTCGCCGGCGAGCACGTCCACCGGCCGTGCCAGCGACTCGGCATCGCCCTGCAGCGGCGAGGCGGTGACCTTTACTTCGGACAGTTCGGTGAGATGGCTGCGGTGACCATCATCGTCGGCCGCCATCGCCACGGTCGGCAGCAGGGCGGCCGCGAGGGCCAGGAACAGCGTGTGGCGCGGAAACAGCGGATGGGAAGAGCGCATAGGGGGCAGGGTCCGTCAGTCGAATTGTTACAATGTATCAATGGTGGGGCGCGCGAAACCCGTCGATGAACGGGGGTGGGGCAGGGGGAGGCAGGTGCGCGTCGGGATTGATGTTATATTATTCCATAACGCTTCGCCGACCCTGCTGGAAGTCATGCCCCTGTTCGCTCGAGTCCGTCATCTGCTGGATCGCTTCGGTGCCACCGGTTCGCTGCTGTGCGCGGTGCACTGCGCCGTGCTGCCCATCCTGCTTGCCGCGGCGCCCTCGCTGGGCCTGTCGGTCTGGCTGGGCGACGGGGTCGAGCTGGCGCTGGTCAGCTTCGTGACCCTGCTGGGTCTGTTCAGCCTGGTCTGGGGCTACCGCCGCCACGGCGCACTGCGTGCGCTCGGTTTTCTGGTGCCGGGCCTGGTGGCGCTGTGGGCCGGGCTGCTGTACGACCCGCTGCACCATTCGGCGGTTCCGCACGCGGTGGTCATGACCTTGGGCGGCGTTCTGGTCGGCGTGGCACATCTGGTGAACCTGCGGCTGAACCACGGTCACGTCCATGACGCGAGCTGTGCGCACTGAGTGCGTGTGGTAGGCTTTCAGATCGTGCGCGGGGGCGCCTGAGAGGGCGGCCCCGCCGAACCCGTGTCAGTACGGGGTTATCAGATTTCAGACTAAGGAGTTGACGACATGGGTAAGGGTGACCGCAAGACCGCCAAGGGCAAGCGCTACAACGCCAGCTACGGCAATTCGCGCTCGCACGCGGTGAGCAAGGTGGCCGTGGGCGCAGCTGCGCCGGTCGCCAAGAAGACCGTTGCCAAGGCGCCGGCCAAGAAGGCCGTTGCCAAGAAGGCGGTGGCCAAGGCCGGCTGATCCCAGCCAGGCAGGGCCCACGAAAAACGCGGCGCTTGCGCCGCGTTTTTTGTTGTCCGCGCGTTGCCGGTGCGCCTCAGCGCAGGGCCGGCAGCAGGCGTTGCGCGTCGCCGTCGTTGGGCGCGGCGGGGATGTCGAGCAGGCGCGCCAGCAACGGGTAGACATCCACGTTGTCGAACGGCGCGATCACCGTGCCCTGTCTGAACGACGGCCCGCGCGCGATGAACACCGCGCGCATCGAGGGCAACGCATTGTCGTAGCCATGCGAGCCGCGGTCGCCCGGTGTGCGCTTGGCGATCCGATCACGGGTCAGCGCGTCCCAGCCTTCGTGCATCTGGCACAGGATCGGCGGAATGCGCGGATGGGTGCCATAGGCCCACCGCGCCGGCAGCGCATCGCGCCGCCAGCAGTCGTAGTGCGCGTGCGCGCCCAGCAGGATCTTCTCGGCCTGGCGCTGCTTGCCGGGCAACGGCGCGAAGCCGACCGACTGGCCGACGGTCACGTCCCGCGCGATGGCCGGATCGACCATGTCCTCGGTGGCGATGACCTGGCCTGCCGGCACGCTCGCCATGCCGTGGTCGGAGACCACGACGATGTTGGTGTTCTCTGCGAGGCCACGCGCCTGCAGGCCGTCCAGCAGCCGGCCGATGGCGGTGTCGACCTCGCCGATGGCGGCGGCATACTCGGGTGATTCCGGGCCGTGATCGTGGCCGGCATGGTCCACCTGTTCCATGTACAGGGTGACCAGACGCGGTGCCTGTGGATCGGTCTGGCCGAGCCAGCCGAGAACCTGGTCAACGCGATCGGGCAACGTCACCGTGCTGTCGAACACGCGCCACTGGCTCGGCCGCACGCCCTGGATGGCCGCTTCGCTGCCGGGCCAGGACAGGGTGGCGGTGCGCACGCCGGCCTTTTCCGCGCCCACCCAGATCGGCTCGCCGCCCCACCAGCGCGCATCGGTGACCGCCTCGCGGCGGTTCAGCCGGAAGCTGCCCAGTTCGGCTTCCTCCATGCTGTTGTGGATGATGCCGTGGTGGTCCGGGCGCAGGCCGGTGACCAGGGTGTAATGGTTGGGAAAGGTCAGTGCCGGATACGACGGCGTCATCCAGCGCGCACGCACGCCGTTGTCGACGATCCGGGACAGGTTGGGACTGATGCCGCGGTCGAGCATGTCCGCGCGCAGGCCATCGATGGAGACCAGCAGCAGTTTCGGCGGCGCGGCGGTGGCCGTGGTGGGATCGGCGGCAGACGCCGGCGGTGCGGAGGGCCGGGTGGCGCAGCCGGCCAGCGACAGAGCGGCGGCGAGCGCCAGCGTAAGACGTACGGAGATCATCGCGCCATGATAATCGGCAGCGGTGACGTGACGAAGACAACCAATGGCAGGGGGGCGCGATTCAGGCGAACAGCGAATCGCGCCGCGCCTCCAGCTGCAGCAGGGCGGCCTTGGTTTCCAGGCCGCCACCGAACCCGGTCAGTGCGCCGCTGCTGCCGATCACCCGGTGGCACGGCAGCACGATCGGCAGCGGGTTGCGGCCGTTGGCGGCCCCGACCGCGCGGCTGGCGGTGGGATGGTCGATGTGGCGGGCAAGGTCGACGTAGCTCCAGGTCCGGCCAAACGGGATATCGGCCAGGGCCCGCCACACGCGCAGCTGGAACGGCGTGCCATGCGGCGCGAGCGGCAGCGCGAATTCGGTGCGTTCGCCGTGCAGGTACTGCAGCAGCTGCAGGCGCGCGTCACGCAGGGCATGTGCATCGCGCTGCCAGTGCTCACGGCCTTTGGCGTCGTAGCGGTTGTTCTCGAACAGGATGTGGTGGATGCCGCGGCTGTCGCCGGCCACGGTGAGGGCGCCGATGGGGCTGTCGAAGGTGTCGAAGAGCAGGGTCATGGGCGTACTCCGGGAGCGGGGGAAGACAGGTGCCACAGGTGCAGCACCGCATAGGCGCGCCACGGGCGCCAGGCGTGCGAACGGGCCTCGGTGGCGCGCTCGCTGAGGCGGGCGTCGCCGCCCAGCACCTGCTGCAGCACCAGGTCGCCGGCGGGGAATGCATCCGGCAGGGCCAGCGCGCGCAGCGCGATGTAGTGCGCGGTCCACGGCCCGATCCCGGGCAGCGCAACACAGCGCCCCACGAAGCTGTCCAGGCGCTGGCCGGCGGCGAAGTCCAGGCGACCCTCGGCCACCGCGGCAGCCATCGCACGGACCGTTGCCGCGCGGGTCTTCGGCAGGCCGAGGGTGTCCAGCGGTGCCTCGGCCAGCGCCTGTGCGGTGGGGAACTGGCGGTCCAGGCCCTCGGGCATGCCCGGCAGCGTGGTGCCGAAGCGGTCCACCACGCGCCGCGCGAGCGTGGCGGCGGCGGCCACGCTGACCTGCTGGCCGAGGATGGCGCGGACGGCCACTTCGAAGCCGTCCCAGCCACCGGGCACGCGCAGGCCGGGACGCTCTGCGATACCGCGCGCGAGCAGGGGCTCCCGCGCCAGCGTGGCGTGCACGATGCGCAGGTCCGCATCCAGGTCGAAAATCCGTCGCACCCGGCGCACGATGCCGGGAATCGCGCAGGGATCGACCTGGCCCAGCTGCAGCAGCAGCTCGGGGCGCTTCGGGTCGGCGCTGACCCGGATCACGCTGGGGCGTTCGGCTGGGCCGATCACGCGCTGGTAGCTGTGGTCGTCGATCTGCTCGATCCCGGGGATCGCGCGGCGACGCAGGAAGCCGAGCATCGCAGCGAAATCCAGCGGTGGCCGGTAGCCCAGGCGCAGGGTCAGTGCATTGTTGCCGAGCGCGCCGCGGTGGCGGCGGATCGCGGTCGGTGGCATCCCGCAACCGTCCAGGAAGGCGGCGTTGAAGCGGCGCAGGCTGTTGTAGCCCGACGCCATTGCCACGTCGGTGACCGGCAGCGCGGTTTCGGTCAGCAGCTGCTTGGCCAGCAGCAGGCGCCGGGTCGCGTGGATCTGCGCCGGCGCCGCGCCGAGGCGGGCCACGAACAGGCGCTGCAGCTGGCGGGCGCTCAGCCCCAGGTGGGCGGCGAGCGCGCTGACCGGGGCGTCCTGCAGGTAGCCATCATGGATCAGCGCCAACGCGCGCTGCAGGGTTTCGTTGCTGAGGACGTCCTGCGCGTCCGGCGCCAGTTCCGGGCGGCAGCGCAGGCAGGGCCGGAAGCCGGCGGCAGCGGCCGCGGCCGCGGTCGGGTAATAGTCGACGTTGCGCGGCTTCGGCGGCGGTGCCGGGCAGACCGGACGGCAATAGATGCCGGTGCTGCGCACGGCGGTGAAGAATACGCCGTCGAAACGGGCGTCGCGTGCCAGGCGGGCGCTTTCGCAGGCGGCGTAGTCCAGGGGCAGGGCGGTGTCCATGCCGGGCAGTCTATGCCCCTGCCGGGGGCCCGGCTCGCCGTTTTCGGACAGCAATGCGTCCGCCGTCCCGGATGGTTCAGTGCAGGTTGTCGCGACGCTGCCGTGGCGCACTAGACTGTCTGCCTGCGCGCCGCAGGTGCGCCCCCCTTGTCGTGGAGTCCAGGTTGTCCATGTTGCCCAAGTCGTGGTGGTTGCCGTTGTTGTGCCTGGGATTGGCCGGTTGCAGCCAGCTGGAGAATCCGGGCAATGTCACTGCGGCCGACAAGGCCGTGCGTGCGCAGGCGGCCGATGGCGACCACATGGTGTCCATCAACGCCGCCGACGCGCCGCCACCGCCGCCGCCGCCGCCGCGGCGTGGGCAGCAGGCGTGGCCGGACGCGGCGCTGGACAACGGCAAGGCCTTCATCAGCTGCGATACCGACTACGCCGCCGAAGGCGGCGACGGGCAGCCGCTGGAGGCGCTCGACCGTGCCAGCATGGACGCGGCGCTGGCGCCGTGCGCCGAGCGCGGCCTGCTGCGCGTGCGCTATGTCGGCAAGATCAATCCCGGGTTTGCCGAGCTGGTCGGCCGGGTGGCGATCGTGGCCGATGCACAGCGGATTTCCCGGCGCATCCTGGATCTGGATTCCAGTGGCGGCCAGGTCGAGTCGGCCATCGTGGCCGGCGACAGCATCGGCGAATCCAACTGGACCATCTGGGTGCGCGAAGGATCGGTCTGCCACAGTGCCTGCGTGTTCGTGCTGGCGGCCGGCGACAACCGGCTGGTCTCGGGCAAGGTCGGCATCCACCGCATGATGCGGATCAGCTCCAAGGCGACCTCGCGCGCCGAGCTCAACCGCGAACTGCACGAGGTCTATGACAACGTGAAGGACTACCTGCAGCGCAATGGCGTGGCGGTGGGCGTGGCCGACCTGATGATGACCGTGCCCAACCGCAGCCTGCGCCTGCTCGATGCCGGCGAGCTGCGCCAGTTCGGCCTGGACGGCACCAATGCGGTGCAGGACGACCTGGAGCGGATCAAGCAGATGCGCAAGTGCGGCGATGATTTCGTGCGCCGCAAGGATGCGTTCCTGATTGCCTTCGATCAGGAATGCAAGCGCGAGGGCGCCGAGATGGAGGCGATCAACACGTGCGGGCAGACGCTCAAGCAGCGGTTCGGTTTCCCCGATGCGACCTGCCCGGACGAAAGCCCGTTGTCGGAAATCGACGTGACCAGCCTGCTGCCACCATCCACGCCCACGGCGGAGGCGGCCGACCCGGTACCGGCCGCAGCGGCGCAGACCGCGAGCGAAGGACATCAGCCGCCGGTCGAGGCGGCGCAGCGCAACTGACGGACTACTCACGTCGTTGACGTATGCTGGCCGGCAGTTTCCTTCTGCCGACGGTGCCCTGATGCGTGTTCCGCTGCTGCTGTTGTCGATCCTGATGCCCGTTGCCGTGATGGCGCAGACGCCGCCCCCGGCCACGCCCGCCCCGGCGCCGGCCCGCCCGGCACCCAGTGCGGCCGCCGCGCCGCGCCCGGTGCTGACGCCGGCACAGCAGGCGCAGGTGCGCGAGCAGGACGCCGAGATGAGTGCGGCGGCGTTGAAGGTGGCGCAGCTGGTCGATGACAACCGCGCCGCCGAGGCGTGGCGCGGTGCCTCCGCCGTGGCCAGGAAGACCGTCACCGAGCAGGCCTTCGTGGCCCAGCTGGCGGCCGACCGCAAGCGGCTGGGTGCGCTCGCGTCGCGCGGCCAGCCCACCGTGACCCGGGTCAAATACGCCGCCGGCGCGACCGTGCCGGAAGGGCTGTACATCAACGTGAGTTTCCCCACCCGCTTCGCCAACAGTGCCCAGCCCGTGCGCGAACTGGTCTCCTTCCGCCTGGACGAAGACCGCATCTGGCGGCTTGCCGGTTACAGCGTGCGCGCCGCCACCCCGTGACGTCCTGATTGATCCCTTCCGGAGTACGCCATGACGATCGAGATCCAGATGCTGGTGTGGTCGATGCTGCTGGGCATCGTGCACCTGTTTGCCGCGTCCGCCGCGACCACCCGCGAGCGCGGGCTGGCGTGGAACGCCTCCGCGCGTGACGGCCAGACTGCCCCGGTACGTCCATTGACGGGCCGTCTGCAGCGCGCCCAGTCCAATTTCATGGAAACCTTCCCGTTCTTCGCCGCCGCGGTGCTGGCCGTGGTGCTCACCCAGCGCCAGGACGGGCTGACCGCACTGGCCGCGCAGCTGTACTTCTGGGCGCGGGTGGTCTACCTGCCGCTGTACGCGGCCGGTGTGCCGTACGTGCGCAGCCTGGTGTGGCTGGCCTCGCTGGCGGGCATCCTGCTGCTGGTGTGGTCGCTGCTGTAGCGCGGGGGTGAACGGTTCCGCACGCCGCTGATCCAGATCAAGGCCGGCGCACGGCCGGCGACGTTAAGCTCCCCGTGGACTAGCAACCGCAGGATCGGATCATGGTGGATCACAACGCGCGCCCGGTGGATGTCGTGGTGGTGGGGGCAGGGCCGGTCGGCCTGTGCCTGGCCCGCTCGCTGGCCGGCACCGGCCTGACGGTGACGCTGATCGAGCAGCAGCCGCGCGCGGCACTGGCCGACGCGGCGTTCGATGGCCGCGAGATCGCGTTGACCCACGCGTCCCGCGAGATCCTGGAACGGCTGGGGCTGTGGGCGCGGCTGGACCCGGCCGAGATTTCACCGCTGCGCGATGCGCAGGTGCTCAACGGCGGCTCGCCGTTCGCGCTGACGTTCGCCGCGGCCCGCGACGGACACGGTCGCGACCTCGGCTGGCTGGTGCCCAATCATCTGATCCGGCGCGCCGCGTGGCAGGCCGTACAGGGCCAGCCCGGGGTGGAGGTGTTGGACCAGACCAGCGTGACCGGCATCGACACCGTCAGCACGCACTCCATCGTCACCCTGGCCGACGGCCGCCGCCTGCAGGCGCGGCTGGTGGTGGCCGCCGACAGCCGCTTCTCCAGCACCCGTCGCCTGCTCGGGATCGGTGCGCGAATGCGCGATTTCGGCAAGTCGATGCTGGTGTGCCGGATGCGCATCGAACAACCGCACCATCACACCGCCTGGGAATGGTTCGGCTATGGCCGCACGATGGCGCTGCTGCCGCTCAACGGTGATCTCGCCTCGGCGGTGATCACCCTGCCACCGCGGCAGATCGCCGCCTTGATGGCGCAGGACGATGACGCCCTCGGGCGCACCATCAGTGGCTTCTTCGAGCACCGGCTCGGCCGCATGCAGCCGTGTGCGCGGCCGATCGCCTATCCACTGGTGGGTGTCTACGCCCAGGCCTTCGTCGGCCCGCGCTGCGCGCTGATCGGCGATGCTGCGGTGGGCATGCACCCGGTGACCGCGCACGGCTTCAACCTGGGGCTGCTCAGCCAGGACCGGGTGGTTCCTATTGTTTCCCGCATCACGAAAAGCAGAGGT